>NZ_JAHGAH010000181.1:0-7938 GCF_030248475.1 Vibrio sp. D173a | reverse complement strand
TGGATCAACCACTTAAGAAGTTAGCTTATGTGTCCAACCATTGGGGTCCACTTCTCAGTTCACTTTTCTGAAATTTTCGTAAATACATAATCTTTCCCTATAAATAATATAGATCTTTATAGAGACTCACCTTGCAAGTAAAGGAAGGCCGACGGTGTAACTATTGAGGTGCGAAGGACTTCTAAAAAAGATGAAATTAATAGAGTTATAGTTTCACAGGGTTTGTAATCTCATCGCATTGGATAGGAAAGTAGTGTGCCGATCTTGGCAGTAGTTTATGAGTTGATTAACTGAAATAAAAATACCGCTCATAGTAAAGTGAGCGGCATACTTCGTTTCCCGTTTCCCGTCAATTCAATTCCATGTTCTTCATCTCACGATGCTTCAATAACATCACGCGAATCCAGTGGTGTACTACCCACATCACCATTGCGGTCAGCAGCACTGCTACGAATATCGAACTGAATCGGTACAAGATGGAGAAGAACGCGTCTTTCTGCTCAGGCACTAATGACGTGGTCAGTGGAACGGAGAGGGCAGACATCGCCGAGAATGCAATGGCGGCTTTGACTTGTCCTTTCGTTAACCACAAACAGAATGGCCCCATGGCGATGGTAAACGCCAGCCAGAACAACAACCCATGACCAAACCAACTGCCCAAGATTAACTGCACCGCCATACCGGCGATACAGCCAAGTGCTGTGCCGATGATGCGGATTTTCGCCATCGCCATTGAGCCTGCTAGTGTCATTGGCGTTAGGATGATGAGGATCGAAGCCTGCGCCGAAAGCGAGTCGTACAAATCACCAATTTGGAACACCAAAAACGCCGCCATCGCTACCACCCAGCCCATTGCTACTTGGCTGATGTAGTCGATATCGCTTTTTACTGGCGTGGTCATTTCTGTTTGTAAGATCTTCGATTCCGGCTCTGGAAATAGCCAATAGGCGAGGGCACAGACGAAGATATTGCTGAACGAAATCACCCAAAGGTTGACGTTGAACTCTTCAATATCCATGAAGTCGTAGCTCGCAAAGTTCAGCACGATAGAGCCAACCAGCAGTCCCATGTAACCAAACAAGTAGGTTTTCGGATTCATCATTGCGATGCATTTAAACAGCATCATAATGCCCACTGCCGCGAACATCAGAGTAGGATGGAACTGCAAGTATTCGAGAATAAAGGTGGCTTGAACCGTGGTCCAAAACGCCGAGAACAGCACCATCAAGACGAGTGGCAGACTGAAGTGGTCCATGCGGCCGAGCACAAACAGTGGCAGCATGACGGCAAAGAAACCGTAAGACCAACCAAAGATCATGCTCAACGCCAAACCCATTGAGCAGCCAAACCAAATACGTAAGGTTTTCATCGCAGCCGCCTAGTAGATAAAGTGGAACCAGCTAGCAAGGTAGATTTGAACTTGTGCCATCAGTGACCAAAACGGACTGTTGTCTGGGTAAAGCACGATGGTGGCACGAGAACCAACGAACAGAGAGGAAGGCAAGGCTTCTTCGCTGGTCAGGTTCACGCGAGTTCGCTGCGCATCACGTACCCAACGGTTGTTCACTTCGACTTTGGTCAGTGCGCCGTTTGGAGTTTGCTGAGCAGCGGCAACGCCATAATCTCGGCTAGCCAGATCGAAGTCGTACACAGAACCTGGGTTAGCATCGAATGCCACCATGGCGTGGTAGTCTTTACTTACTCCTGCCACAGACTTCTCTCGGAAATCTGCTGCGACCCACATTGAGCCTGTTGGTACAAACGTCAGCAATGGCATGTTGGTGTTTGCCATGGTGCCGACTTCCAACTGTAGGTTCGTCACCACACCATCACTTGGAGCAAGAACCGCGGTATTGGTTAGGTCTAGCTGTGCTTTCTCAATGCCATTTTGCGCAATGCGTACCGCGGTGCTTTGGCCTTTTTTGTCACCAAGCTGCGCTTCAATCACTTTCAAGTTTTGTTGTTCCGCTTTCAGTGCCGCACGAGAAACTTGGTTTTGTGCGTAGGCACTGTCTAAGTTGGATTGAGAAATCACTTTTTGCTTCGACAGTTTTTCTAGACGTGAGTACTCACTGTGCGCGTTATTGTAAGTTGCTTGAGCACGAGCAATGTTTGCCAACGCCGCTTCTCGTTGCGAATACAGTGTTGCTTCTTTCTCGTAGGCGGATTGCAGTGAAAGCTGCGCTTGTTCTAAAGCGATTTTGTATTTGCGGTCGTCGATTTTGAACAGCACATCGCCTTTGTGCACCGCTTGGTTGTTTTCGATCAGCACGTCGGTCACTTTGCCAGACACTTCTGGCGCGACTTGCACCACGTAGCCTTGTACGCGACCTTCGGTGGTGATTGGCGCGTGACGGTCAGCAATGATGATGTAGAAAAAGAGTACAATTAACAGGACAATAAGTGTTCGCATCCAGTGTTTGAATTTATGATCCGCTGTCATAAGAAATTCCTTAATTTATGGCGCTCGCAAGCAAATAAGATAACGAATTATAGAGAAGTCGAACACAATTCAGTAGAATGACAATAAGCGCATGAATGACCTAAAAGTAGGACAATGAACGTAAGTTTTGATGATCTTCACCTGTTTAGCCAAACCGTCGTGCACGGTGGCATTAGTGCTGCGGCAGAGGCGAACCAGCTACAACGCTCTAAAGTGAGCCGACGTTTGCAAGAATTAGAGAAAGCGTTGGGCTGCCAATTGCTGATTCGTACTACGAGAACCATTGAGCTTACCGAGCACGGCAAGCGTCTGTTTGAGCTGGTGGGGCAACCCATAGAGCATATTCAGCAAGGCTTGAAAGTGATGCACGAATACGAGCAAGAGTTGACGGGCAAAGTGCGCGTCGCGATTCCTTCTACTTTGATGAGCTCGGCTGCGTTCAACTGGATCATCAACGAATACACCACGCGTTATCCGGATATGTCGGTAGAGATTGAGAACCACCAAGAGAGTGTCGATCTCAAGCGTCAAGCGTTCGATCTTCAGCTTCTTCCAAGCGTGGCCAAAGTCTCGGACGACAGCTACGTGCAGTTCAGTTTACTGCCTTATCGCAGTCATTTTGTCGCTTCCCAAGCTTACCTCGATGCCCATTCGCCATTAAAAAGTATGGATGATTTAAAACACCATCGCTTACTCACCAACCGATACAACGCAGGGTTATTGGACCCAGAATTACACGTGGCAGTTAGGTCAGACGATTTAAACTTGCTGCGTTTAATGGCGATTGCAGGCAATGGCATCGCATTCATTCCTCAAGTGCATTCTAAGCCTGCTTTGGAAGACGGCCAGTTGGTGGAGGTGTTGCCGGAGTTTACTCATCCTAAGCAACATCTGACGTTGATTTACCCATCCAATCTGTTTTTGCCGAACAAGGTCAAAGCCTTGATTGAGCTGTTTAGGGAAAAATTCCAATAGCATGAGCGGACAATAACTTCGCGAATTTGCTCATCAGAATAGTCGGCAGTTCTGGTACATTCTCTTTATTCAAACGCTTGAGTATATTCACCTTCAAGCGGCTCATAGGAGATGAGAATGTTATCGAAAAATTCCACCGGTCTGATTGTTGTCGATGTGCAAGGTAAGTTGGCAACGCTCATGCACGAAAGCGAAGCACTGATTGAAAGCACCACCAAATTAGTCAAAGGAGCGAAAGCACTTAACTTGCCCATTCTATGGCTGGAACAAAACCCAGAACGCTTGGGGCCAAGGGTTGAGCCGATCCGTGAAGTGTTAGCGAAGGAGCATTTGCCGATCGCTAAACACACTTTCGATGGTTGCAAAGAACCGACATTCAAACTCGCGGTAGAAAACGCCAAAGTCGATACTTGGCTAGTTTGTGGTATCGAGGCGCACATTTGCGTGTATCAAACCGCGGTGTCGCTGCGTCAAATGGGCTACCGAGTGGAATTGGTGACGGATTGTGTCTCTTCCCGAACGCCAGCCAACAAAGCGTTAGCGCTGGCAAAACTGACTGCGAATGGCGTTGACCTAACAGGTGTTGAGATGTGTTTGTATGAAATGGTAGAAGATTGCCGAGCACCAGAGTTTAAAGAGATCTTAGGGCTGATTAAGTAGAGAATAACGGATTAGAACGCCAATCACGGTAGAGGTAAAGATGGAACTGAGAGCGTTTGAGCATGAAGACTATGAGACTCTGATTCAATGGATTGATTCAGACAAATTGAATTACCAATGGGGTGGGCCGAATTTTCATTATCCTCTGGATCATCAACAAATCAGGCTCCATTGTGCGAGACCCGAAGTGTTTCCATTTCTCCTTGTTTGCGATGGGAAGAAGGCGGGTTATGTTGAGTTGTTCAAAGTATCGGACGCCCATTTCCGTATTTGTCGTGTTTTTGTTGCTGATGCGTTTCGAGGGCAAGGCCTTGCGAAAGTGATGCTAACGCAACTTATCGTACTATCTCAAACTCAGCATCAGGCTGGTGTATTGTCATTGGCAGTCTTCGAGCGTAACACCGTCGCCAAGAATTGTTATGGATCTCTTGGGTTCGAAGTGACTTCTCACGAATCAGGAACCCGTTCTTTTGATGGGGAGGCCAGGGATTTGTTATTGATGGAAAAGCGATTGTAACTATCTATGTTCCCGCTACTTGTTCCGCTATTTTTCTCCCTGCCTATTTTGTATTTCGCTCCCTTGGCAATTGAGTGCCAAGGGAAGCATAGTTTTTGAGTGCCGAGCTTTCGTCTTTTGACGTGTTTGGCCCTAGCGGTTGTTATCCGCGCTGTCATTCTCCGGGAAAAGTGCCGCTTGCGTTTCTTCCAGCCCCTCTGGGGTGTATTGATAGCCTTTGTCCATACTCATGTTTTTGTACTTCACCAACATCTTTTCAATGATCAGAGATTGAATGCGAAGGGCATCTTTACCTAGTTTTTGGGCAATAAACTCACTCAGTGTTTGTATGGTCACGTTATGGAATTTTGGCTCTGTACCATTCCCCATGTCCGTTTTGACTTGGACAACGAGATCTTTTTCCTTATTGGCGATCTGAGTCAGGTGTTCCTTAAACTTTTCGTTGTAGATGTCGGACGTTGCGTTTAGGCGTAGTTTGTTAATTCTCGGGTATTGGATTTTTTGTGCATCTTGCAGTTTCAGCTTTAACTCTTTAAACGCAATGGAGTCCTCTTTGTTGATGCTTTCGAAGAACTTCATATCGTTAGAGACATCGATATCTTCCGAAGAGGAGATAAACGCAGGATCAAACAGTACGTTGGTGTTTAGCATCGTAAATTGTTCGATAGGGCGCCCTTTCACTGAATCTGACTCGACCGTGGTTTTCTTCGGTGCTTTTGACCCTTTTTCATAAGTGTCTCCGCTGGTTGAACCGAGTGAAAAATACAGAGTGGTGTCATCTTTGACTTTCGATGTGGCTTGCTCGGCTGCAGAGATAAGGTCCATGTCAGACATCAGCACATTGCAGTCCATCATGGTGACTTTTTTGAACTGGTTTTGTTTGCAAAAATCGACGACGGCTTTTCTTGTCGCACCAAATCCAACCGTTCCTGATTCGAATTCCCAGCCTACGAGACCAACTCCCGCATCACGTAAGTATGCTCCCATCTGTTCATCGTATAGAGCTAGCTCACTTTGATGCACAAACAAGTAGACGGGCCGACTCGTACCTTCTGTATACCAATACAGCTCTTGGAGTTTTTCTTTTATTAGAAATTGTTGTGGCATGCCGACTGAAGGGACGATCAAAGCGGTGCCAGTGGAGGATTGCGGGGCAATTCTTTCCTCAAAGTGGGAGGCCGTAGGTAAGCTGGCATTCTGGCTTTGTTGTCGAGTTTGTCTCGGGCTCTGGTCATTGATCTGACGACGATAGTAAACACGCTCCAACTCTCTACTGCGGTTGAGAATTTGATCGACAACGGCAGGCTCATACTTAAGTGCTCCCGTGTTATCGCTAACGACATAGCGATAGTTAAAGCGAATTAGGGCTTCTGGCCGCTTGTTTTTTACCTCGAGTTCACCGTTATTAACGTATGCCCACCAGTCCTGTTTAAAGGTGGTCCATGTCGCATCGTTTTCAGCATCTCGCTTGCGTTTAGCTGATTCAGGATTTTGCGTGGCATTGAGCTGGTCGCTTTTTCTCTTTTGGGCTTTGTTTGAGGAAGAAGCCGCTTGATTATTGTCACCGTACATACGTATTTTCACTTCTTTTGAATATCGTCGAAGATAGGTTGTTTTTCGCTCTTGGTGGCGGAATGACAGATGTTACGAATCGTCTTATTGGCCCGCAGGGATGCTGGTTATATGCGTCAGTTGCAATTCATCTTCGACAAAAGATACCGTGATGCGCAGCAGTCTGTTTTCGATTTTTTGCACATTCAATACCGGTGTGTTTGGGGATAATCCAGCTTGGCTAAAGATGTTGATCACCGAAGAGGGCTGCGTTAAATCAGCATACTCTCCCCAAACATCACGTTGCGAATATTTGCCCCACACATCACCAAGCGGGTAGGCATCACCAACGGAAAAGGTATCTTGAGGACAAGTTTGCTCAGAGTTGGCCTCTTCTTGGGGTTGCTCGGCCGCACTGACAGTCAATACATCGCCGACTTTGAGAGCGAGTGGATCACTTTCATAGTTCGGATTGAGTTTGAGTAGTGCTTTTGCTGACAAACCGTATTGAGGCGCAATGTCTGTCCACTGCTCTGGAGAGCCGTCGTCGTTGGTGCGGACTTTATGGTTTTGGGTTTGGCTCGTTTCGCTGGTGGATTGTGTGGCGGCTTGCTTTCGCGGTAATAAAGGCTGCTTCACAATGGTTTTGAGCGCATCGATATCAATGAGTGTTGCGTTCTGTTTTAACCAAGCAGCATTGATTTCTGCAAGCTCATCATTGGTGAGTTTTTCTTGGCGATAGAAAATATGCTGGGGCGCGGCTTTTTTTCCTTCTATGGCAACTGGGACAAGCATGGCGTTGAATGTTTTTTTGCTGACGAGCTTGTCTGTGATGCCATGCGGGCTAGACTCAGTCATTTGCCAAGAGAACTTATCGTTGCCAAGGATAGCCATTTCATACATCAGCTTCCCATCATAGAAGTAATAATAAAACCCTTGTGCTGCCCACCCGAGTAAGCTCTTTGTTTCTACTGCGGGAATAAAAGGAACGAACTCAGCGTTAGTATATTCACTGCCAAGTGGTTTTGGTGTGATTGTGTATTTTTGCTGTAAGCCGATGTCTTGAAAAAGTTCGTGTAAAAGGGTTTTGTCTTCGGCTTCGAAGCATTCTGCAGATAATACGGTACACGGTGATGGTTGTGTTTGTTCTAATTTCCCCCAGCGCTTAATAAGCGGTTCATTTGGCGTTTTCGTCAGAGAAAATACACCAGGCTGAAGCGTATTTAAGTCATCCTTTGGAGCATGAATCTTTATTCGGCATTCAAACTCAGCGGTGGCTTGTGATTGAGCGTCGGTTACGAGTGAGCTGTAGCTCGCCTGAGCACTGCTTTTTGAATGCGATTGGCTGCTAGCCGACGAGTACTGGTTTGCGCTGGAGCGATTACTTGACGTAGTTAGTGCGGAATCGATAAGTGGAGCGTAGCCAGCTCCCCTCACACGCTTTGATGCTGGACGCTTCATTGATATCGCCTCTTGGATTTAATTGGTGATAGCTTAGCGGCAATTAAACGAACGCACTATAGACAGAATAACCAATTCCATTTGCTTAGTTACTAAAACTGTAGGCATATCGAAAGTGATAGAGGTAAGGGTTTTAATGATAAAAAGCGTTATTAATACAGGGCGAAAAGGGGAATAATTGATATTAATGCTATTGAAGTGTAACCATATTGGAGGCTTATTTTAGAGAAGCATTAAGCGCTAGGTATTTATACCCAAGTAACCTCGAGATGCTAGGTTCAGCGAGAATGACTTGGTTTGTAGACGCGGCGGCGATTTAAAGGTTTGGTGG
>NZ_JAHGAH010000180.1:0-24965 GCF_030248475.1 Vibrio sp. D173a | reverse complement strand
TCAACACGCCCTATTAAATTAATGAATTTCTTGTTAAAAGATAGCACCAACAAAGTGGTGCTATTTTTTAATTATTTGGTTAGCTTTCTCTAAATAATTACTTTAATTCAATCCACGCTTTGCGCTGAGCTTTGTCCATGTACGACCAAGCCATAAAACGGCTGACTTTTTGCCCTTGGCTCATTTCCACTATTCGGATCGCTTTTACACCCAATTTTTCAAGCTGTTTGCGCATTGGGCGTACATTGTCTTTCTTTGAGATTAACGTGGTAAACCAAAGTACTTGTGCACTGAATGCTTGGCTTTCGTTCGCCATCTTGCGGATGAACGCAGCTTCACCACCTTCACACCATAGCTCAGCATTTTGCCCACCAAAGTTAAGCGTGGGTTTATTGGCTTTTACTTGAGGTGTTTTCGCTTGATTAGCTTGAACCTTCACGCCTTTCTTACGCTGATTTGCCTTTAAATTATCCAGCTTACGCTGACTACCCATCGCGGCTTCTTCAGCAGAGCGGTGGAACGGCGGGTTACAAGTTGTAATATCGTAGCGATCGTTTGGCTGGATAATACCGCGGTAAATATTGGACTCACTGGTTTGTTGTACAAGCTCTACCTTACTGTTTAATGAGGCGTTACGATCTACAATTGTTCGGGCTGATTCAATCGATTTCGGATCAACATCGCTACCCGTGTAATGCCATCCGTATTGAGTCACACCTACGATTGGATAAATACAGTTTGCTCCAACACCGACATCAAGCGCTCGCACTTTATGGTGCGCATACTTGCCTTTTACTTCACCATCAAGCAACTCCGCTACACGATGAACGTAATCCGCGCGCCCTGGAATTGGCGGGCACAAGTAAGTATCAGGGATATCCCAATATTCAATATCATAGTGCGCCGCCAGCAATGCTTTATTGAGCATCTTGACGGCCTTTGGATCGGAGAAGTTGATTGAGTCTTCCCCTTTCGGATTCTTTATCACAAATGATTTGAGCTGCGGCTCTGCTGCGATCAGTTTTTTGAAATCATAACGACCGCGATGTGCATTACGCTCATGCAATCCACTTTTAGCAGTTTTGATCACTTCCACATCGCTGCTTTTGTTAGCGGCGTTAGTTTTCAGACCTTTGCTTTTTGCAGCTTTTGCTGTCGGTTTGTTTTTCACACGCTTTGGTTTGATCTTGGTGACTTCTTTGCTCGGATTAGACTTCGCCGTTTTTGTCTGAGCTTGTTTCGCGTTGTGATTATTGGTCTTCATTCGAATTCGCTTTTAAATCGAGGTAAATCATAAACAGACGAGCATCAAATTCGAGTTGGTGATACTCAGGTTCCATATAACAGCACAGTTGGTAAAAGGCTTTGTCGTGGTTTTTCTCACGCGTGTGTGCCAACTCATGCACCACCAGCATGCGCAATAACGCTTCAGGTGCATCTTTAAACACGTTCGCAATCCGAATCTCATTTTTCGATTTCAGCTTGCCACCATGGTTACGACTTATCACGCTATGCAAACCAAGCGCATTGTTGACCGCGTGAATTTTCTTATCGTAGACCACTTTGCTAATTGGCGCGGCTTTCTTCATGTAGCGATTTTTGATCGCTATTGCGTATTCGTAGAGTGCCTTTTCGCTCTTGATTTGGTGTCTATCTGGGTAGCGTTTTTCGAACCAAGGCACCAGTTTACCACTGTCGACGAGTGAACTGACTTGCTCGACAATGTTCTGCGGATAACCTTGAATATATCGAAGTGACGGATGCATGCGTATTAAGTCTGCTATGGCAAAAGAAAAGCGCTAAATATACCTGAGATGCGCAAGACTTTCATCTTAGGTTTCTCAAGCTTTCCTTTGTTGCGAAACCTCGCTAAACTTCGCCTCCCGACGATAATGGAGAGAAATTGAATGAAACGTGTCGTTCTTTACGTCAAAGACAAATGCCCACACTGCAAAGATGCTCAACGTTATCTTGATTCGAAAAATATTACCTACCGCTTGTGCAACGCAAAAATGCAACGCGGACGCAAAGAGCTCGACGCACTGGGTGCTCGCTCTCTACCTGTACTCAAGATTGGTGACCGAGTCATGATTGGCTGGAACCCAAAGAACTTTGAGAAAATGTACAGCAATTAAGTGACGTATTAGTCCATTTTCTTGGTTACTACGTTACCTGTACCCTAAAGAGCTTCTCCAAAGAGAGGCTATTTTTGTGTCAGGAGTTTATGACATCAACATTCCTTCTCAGCACAATTTTCTACCACGAGCTTAAAATAAATACTGGAAGGAATTAATGGAACGTATTTAGCAAGCAGACCAAAATTAACCTGTACTAAGCCTCTAAATTGAGTTTGTAACAATAACATTAAAGAGCAGTGCATCTCAGCTCAAACATACCGCTTCACAAAGTCAATGAAAGTACGGTCGGCAATGGATAGATAGCCTTGTTTTCGCCACGCGAGTGCAAGGTCGAGCTTAACGCTCGGTTCAAATGGGATACCCACCACGCCCTGCTCATGTTGTGTCACTAGTTCAAGAAGCGCGGTAATAGCAAATTCTTGTTTAACGATACTCAGAATGAGCGGCAGCAAGTTGGTTTCGAATGAGGACTTCATCGTAAAGCCATGCTCTTCACTAACGTGGTCTAAGAATTCTCGGTGGAAGTAGCCATGCTGGAACATCACCAAATCATGCTCGAAAAACTGATCAAATGTGATGGTATTACGCTGAGCTAAATCATGTTCCGGAGCCACAACAGCAACCATTTGGCTAGTGAACAGATGATCCGTTTCTAAGTCGTCTGGTACAGCGTCACAGCTAATCACGCCAATATCGAGCTGTCCATTAAGTAACATTCGGCGGATAGACTGAGTGCCCGCCTCCACCAGCGTCAGCTTTAAATCTGGATACTGGCTCTTAAACGCCATGACAATTCGAGGGAAAAAATAGCTGCCCATCATTGAAGGCGTACCAAGGCGCACTTCCCCTTTGGCTAAACCTTTGAGTTCATCAATTGCTAACTGCGCATCGTGTAACTGCTGAATTACTCGCTTAGCGTGAACCAACAGTGTTTCCCCCTCTTTGGTTAAGCTGATTTTCTTTTCTTCTCGGCGAAACAGCGTCACACCAAAAGACTGTTCGAACTTCTTAATTGAAATACTTAACGCTGGCTGAGCAATGTGCAAAGCCTTAGCTGCATGAGTAATGTTGCCGTGTTCCGCGACCGCCAAAAAGTGTTTGAGTTGTTTCGATTCCATTAGATCAAAAATATATACCAACCATATTTTTAATATATTTTTTCAATCCAAAACTAACTGATAGATTGGTCACAGTTTCTTTATATTTGCTCGCTCGCATTAGGCAGGACTCATGGTCAGTTTCGGCACTCCGGAATACAAACGCATTACGCTATCTCTGGCACTCGGCTCGTTTTTGGTTTTCTCGAACCTATATCTCCTTCAGCCGATGCTGCCAAGCTTTGCGGCGCACTTTCAGATCTCGGAAACGCAGGTCAACTGGCTATTCGCCGCTACCACACTGGCTCTCTCCTTTAGCTTGGTCCCGATGGCTGTGCTCTCTGAATCGATTGGGCGCAAACCTGTAATGATGTTTGGTCTGTTTTCGATCCCTGCAATTTCTGCATTAATGCTGCTTGGCGATTCGTTTTTGTTCTTAGTGGTTTGTCGCGCTTTGATCGGTATTGCGCTTGCCTCGTTTGCTGCGGTTGCCGTTGCTTATATGGCGGAAGAGTTAGATAAACACGCATTTTCAATGGCGATTGGTACTTATATCGCAGCCAATTCATTGGGAGGGATCGCAGGACGTATCAGCGGAGGTTTGCTGGCAGACAACTTCAGCATCGACGTTGCAATCGAAGTCATGATGCTATTCACCCTTATCGGCGTGGTCAGCGTGCATTACTTGCTACCAAAACAGAAAAACTTTACCCCTTCTTCGAGCAGTTTAAGGCATCACAATCGAGCTATTATCGGACACTTCAAAAATCAACGTGTGTGGTTCGCCATGCTGATTGGCGGTTTGAACTTTGCGTTGTTCGTTAATCTTTATTCGGTAATGGGATTCCGCTTGGCCAGTGCGCCACATAATGTGCCAGTCGGGTTAGCTTCTCTCATATTTGTTTGCTATTTGGGTGGTACGTTTTCTTCCCGTTGTGCCGGACATTGGAGTAAACGCTTTTCACCGATACTTGGCATGTTTTTAGGCTCTATCGTCAGTATGGCTGGCATGTGGATCGCAGTAATTGAAAGCATACCTGCAATGTTGACAGGTTTGTTATTGATCAGCTTCGGTGCGTTCTTCACTCACACGCTCGCCTACGGTTGGGTTGGACAAAACGCAACACAAGCAAAAGCGACGGCGACCGCATTGTATCTCGTGCATTACTACATTGGCGGCAGTTTAGGTGGATTCCTATTGCTCTATTGCTGGCAAAACGGCGGTTGGTCGAGTGTACTCATCGGTGGCAGTGCAATGTACATTGCCATGTTAGCTGCTATCGCATTCTTAAAACACATCACAGAGCGAATCGACGCTGGCGATAACGCAGACATAACGGCTTAACAAAGCGTTAATCCCTATTGATTTTATGTTGTGGCGTTGGTCTGCTATGCTTGCGCCACATTCATAAAAGCAAGAAAGTCGTATGCCAACGCGCTCAACACAAGAATCACCAAACACCGATATCAATGCGATCACAGAGCAAGTCGATCAATGGCTCAATGATGTCGTGATCGGGTTAAATCTCTGCCCATTCGCCGCTAAGCCACAGCGCAATAAACAAATCAAAATCTTCGTTAGTGAAGCCTCGCAAGAAGAAGCACTACTTGAAGACATTTTGCTGCAACTGATCGAGCTCAGTAATACCAAGCCAGAAAAACTGGAGACAACCTTGGTTGTGGTTCCAAACATGCTGCAAGATTTCTGGGATTACAACTTCTTCATTGATTGGGTTGAAGGCTTGATCAAACAGCAAGATTGGGAAGGTATTTTCCAAGTTGCCACCTTCCATCCTGATTACTGCTTTGGCGGAGCAGAACCAGAAGATGATGAAAACCTGACGAATCGCTCTCCATACCCAGTATTTCATCTGATCCGTGAGGAGAGCATGGAAAAGGTACTTAAGCACTACCCTGATCCAGAGTCCATTCCAGATACCAATATTGCACGTGTTTCAGCGCTTTCAGAGGAAGAACGTAAGAAGCTCTTCCCTTACCTATTTCGCTAAGACTCACTCCCCAAGAGACAGAATTCTAACCAGTTAGAATGGGATCGCTTGGGGATTAAAGTTCGGTTTGATATGATTGCGACTTCAATCGATTCAATGGACATTAGAATGCAACTGTCAAAGCTAACCCAAGAGATTTTTGATCACCTATACCGTGACATCACCGAGTTCCGTAGCACTTTCGACCTACCAGTGGCGGATGTTGCAAGCCTAGACGCACAAGCAGATACACTACACACTTCTCTTGCGATCGAAGAGCTTACTGAACTAGCGGAAGCGGATTGCAAAACAGAGCAAGCAGACGCAATCATTGACAGCGTTTACGTTCTAATGGGTCGTCTAGTACACCTTGGTGACAGCAAAGTTGAAGATAACCTAGCGATCAGCTACCTGATCGATCTACTGCTTAACGTAGCGGTGAACCGTGGTATCGACTTTATCCCTTGCTGGGACGAAGTGCACTCAAGCAACATGAGCAAAGTGTGTCGCAACGAACAAGAATACGCAGAAACAGAAGCGTTCTACGCTGAACAAGGCATCAAGCTGATGGCGGTTCAAAAAGGCGAATACATCATTGCGAAATGCGCAGAAGATTTTGTATCTGAAGGCAAAACGGTACGTAAAGGTAAGGTTCTAAAATCGGTTTACTACCGTCCTGCAGACCTTAAGCCACTTACACAATAAGTCGTCGATTAGGTACAACAGATAAAATCCAGCGCCCACAATACTCGATATTGTGGGCGCTTTTTATTCTGAGCGTTTTTGCTCAATCAACATTTGGTTCGGGTAAAACCGGTGGCGTACTATCCATGTAGGTTAAGAAATTTTGCCAAATTTCATGAGTTCTTTGTTGAGTTAATTGAGTTTTGCAGGAAATAGCCATAACACCGCGAATTGTCCCTTCACGCCACTTTGTATATACCGAATCACAATGCGACGTCATGTATGCTTGCCAATCTTTTTGTGCAACTTGAATCGCTTTAATCAGCTCAGGATCATAAGAAGTATGTTCGAGACTCGTTTCCAAATATTTATTTAGTTGCTTTTGAGCAACCTTTAACTCAATGGCTGCACACTGATTAATCTCGAGGGTGCTGACCGCGTTATTACAATCAATCGCTTCTTCTTGAGCAAATGCCATAGACGACAAGCTCGCTAGAGCCACAATCACGTATTTTTTCATTCCTTTCTCCAAATAGAATCGCTCTAATGAACGCCTTAATCAAAAATCAAATACGGCCTTTCTTCTACTACGACTTTTCGAACATTAGTTTGGAAAACCTCCGCCAAGCCCTCTTCCGTTAGTACTTCATCTGCATGGCCTAAAGAATGCAATACGCCGTTATTGAGCAGCAGTACCTTGTCAGCATGCCTTAACGTTCGATTTAAATCGTGGTTTGCGACCAACACCCCGATGCCTTGCGCAGCGACTACATTAATGAGCTGATATAGCAGTCCCTCTTGGGCAATATCCAACGGCGCTGCGGGTTCATCCAAAATCAATAGCTGAGAGTAAGGGTTAATCGTGCGCCACACTTGCAAGCATACCCCGGCTAAACGGACACGTTGCCATTCACCCCCGGATAATGTCTGAATACTTCGATGAAGCTTGTCTTGCAATTGTACTAGCTCAATAACAATATTAACGGCATCTCGTACTTTCGCGTCGCTGATATTGGCACCAGTTGGCAATGAAAGTGCTAAGTATTGAAAGACATCAACATTGAATGTTGGCCTTGACTGTTGACACAAATATCCACGGATATGCGCTTGTTCTGAAAGTGGCATTGTGAGTAGGTCGTTATTGTCGACAAGCACTTGACCACTCACGCCTTCACGCTGAGTTAAGGTGCCAGATATCGCACCAAGTAATGTGCTTTTCCCGGAGCCGTTTGGACCCACGACATGGACAACCTCACCCGACTTGCATTCAAAGGAGAGCGGTAGCAGTCGACTTCCTACTGCGATGTGCTTAACGTGCATCATGACTTTTCACCAGCATCCAAATGAAGATAGGTGCGCCGATAGAAGTGGTCATCACTCCAAGCGGCAGCTCAGCAGAATCGAGCAACAAACGCGCGCCGATATCAGCAAACACCAATAAGGCTGCGCCAGATATTGCCGACAGAGGCAACAGGTAACGGTTTTCTGTACCAAACGCTAATCGAAGCAAATGCGGTACGACCAAGCCCACAAAGCTAATGATCCCACCCAATGCAACGGAACCACCAACGAGAATAGAAATTGCCAAAATGAGTTTCCAGCGCATCTGATGAACATCAATGCCCAGTTGAGTGGCATGGATTTCCCCAAGCATCAACTTATCAAGCGGCTTGCCCTTGCAGCAGAGCCAAATCAGCACAGGTAGCATTACCAAAGTGACGGTGTGCTGATACCAACTTGCCCCACCAATGCTGCCCATTAGCCAGTACATTAACTGACGTAAGCTCAAGTCATCGCTAAAGTAGAATGCCCACGTCACAATCGCGCTCGACAAAATACCCAGTGCAACGCCGACGAGCAGCAGCCTTGCAGTAGTGAGATGCATTGCCCTTGCGATACCAACCAATATGACGGTAAACAACATCGAACCAGCAATAGCAGCCAACATAAAGATCATCGGAGAAGGCAAAACCGGCAAGGCAAACATGGCTAGAACCATTGCCAAGCTCGCTCCACCGGAGATCCCGAGAACGCCGGGTTCAGCTAATACGTTCCCAAGCAGAACTTGTAAGGTAGCACCAGAAACCGCCAATGCTGCCCCGATAATAGCGGCAGAAACCAAGCGTGGCAGGCGTAAATCCAACAAGAGTTTTTGTTCAAATGCAGAGAGAGACTGAAAAGGAGAAAGGAATACCTCTCCGACCATCAAGTGGATAACAGAGAGCAGCACGAGAATCACTGACATGATCAAAAGATTGCGTTGCCAGCGTCGTTCCTTGTTCAGGATAAGTTGTTGAAAATCCATAGTAGCCGATAAATACAAACGAGGCTTAACCTTACAGTTAAGCCTCGGTAAATTGCAAATGTGTTCTTACGCTTTATTCGCCGAAATTAAAGCGATATAGCATTAATCGTAGACTAACTCGCCATCTTCGTAGCGTGTTTTCACTTCACACACCATTAATGCTGCGCGTTGACCAATCGCGACGTGGCGGTTTGGGAAAACAACAGCTTCGTTATCGTTCTTCGCCATCAACGGTTTGTCACCATCGTGACCAAACACTTCGCCGTGAACGAATGAGGTGAAGTTCTCGACGTTGTCATCAAACATGAAATCGAAATCTTCGTTCAAGCGCACAATCGTGCGACTAACACGGTACTTGATACATGGTTTAGACAAGTGCTCCGCTTTCGCCTCTGCAATTAGGTTACGCAGTGACAAATCGAATGCTGTCAGTTTGTCTAAGTCGTTTTCACCAATGCGAGCCACACGACCAAGTTCCATCGTCAAAGCTTGCGCGCCGTAGTTCTCTGCACTGAACCAGCTGAATGTGCTGGTTGGCGAGTTAGACAGTAGCACTGCTTCAATATGTGCACTGTCGAGAAAATCAATCAAGGCTTTGCTTCGAACAGGATGACGCGTTTTCGGACTCACCGCAAAGGTGTAGTGCTTTGAATCACGGATCGCACAGTGCAAATCTAAGTGCCAGCGTGTTTCCGCTGCCGTATCTTGATAGAAATCTCTGACTAACAATTTAAGAGTATCAGCAATCGCAAGCTCTTTGGTTGGCTCGTGCTCTTTCTCATCAAACAGTCGGTTAAGGTTTTCTTCTAAAAATCGCGTGTGCGCCAGAGTCGATTCTGGGTGAGCGATAATGAATAAGCATCGAGCCTCGACTTTCTGGAAGCCAGATTCGATGTCTTTGATAATTGAATCCACCAGCTCCATCGGTGCGGTTTCATCCCCGTGGACACCACAAGAGATGATGACGTTCTTTGTTTCCTGAGTGTATTCGTCAGGAATGACTTCTAGCACACCACGCTGATAGAGTTTAAGTTTTACACCATTAGACAGCACCTGCTCCGCTGGCGCGACATCAATATGAACATCTAACGTGTCAGTTAAAAACGATTGGCGAAAGAGAGACTTCGTCATGCGTTACTCCTTAATAGCACGGCGGGTATGTTAATAAATTGTACAAAGGATTTTTGTTGTTGCGATCCCACTTATGAGTAGAAGCCACCAAATTTATTTAAAATCCCATACCTTTTCGCGCCATGCACTCAAATCAAGCATTGAGGCGTTTATTTTTTAAACAATTACAAAGTGTTAGGGCTGTGAACTTTACCACAGCCCTAAAGAAGATCATTATGATTTGATCAACTTTTAGCGTTTACTCACCACGCTGTGCGAGTAAACGTTCAAATTCGTCTACTTTGTCACGAACTAGCTCCACACTCTGCTGCCAGAATTCGGGTTGCGTCAGGTCCATTGAAAGATGCTTGTCTACAACCTCTTCAGCCATCATGTTGCCAGTGTCACGTAATAGATCTACGTAATCATCGTAGAAACGCTCCCCTTTAGCTTCACGTTGAGCGTAGATACCTTTACTGAACAAGAAGCCGAACAGATATGGGTAGTTGTAGAAGCTCACCCCAGAAATAGAGAAGTGCAGCTTGCTCGCCCAGAAATAAGGATCAGCCTCGCTCATTACATCGCCATACCAATCTTTCCAAGTTTCTGACATCAGCTCACAGAAATCATCAGCTGTCAGTTCACCCTCTTGGCGACGCTCGTAGAACGCTTTTTCGAATTCATAACGAACTGGGATATTGATCATCAGCGCCAACGCCGAAGAGAGCTCTTCCCACAACATTTCGAGCTTATCATCCACACTTTCTGCTTTTGAAATCAGATGATCACGAACGATGTTTTCAGCGAAAATCGAGGCGGTTTCTGCCAACGTCATTGGATAGTACGTTTGGCAAAGCGGCAAATCACGAATCACCCAGTTGTGGAATGCGTGACCAAGCTCGTGAGCCAGCGTCATCAGGTCTGAGCGGCTACCACTCCACGTCATAAACACAAGCGGCGTACGCGTCGCCGGCAGCTTAGTACAGTATGCACCAAGGCGTTTATTGGCATTAGGCGCAGCATCAATCCAGCCGTTTTGTACCATCATGCGGACAAACTCAGACATATCTGGATTCACGGTTTCGAACGCTTCACAAATGACGTCAATTGCTTCATCAAAAGGATAAACTTTCGCTTCACCACTCAAAGCAGGCATCGCAGCAAGATGGTTCCACGGTTTCATCTCATCCAGGCCGTGGACCTTAGCCATTAGCAAACCGGCTTTTTGACCAATTTCACGACTGTCTTTAGCGACTTTCATCATGGCATCCAACGTTTCCGCTTTAATTCGGCTACCATGCAAGCTTGGATCAAGGAAATGGACATCACGTTTGGTAGAACGCTTTTTGTTCTCTGTTAAACGCCAACCTGAAAGCGCGTTAAGGATAGAGGCAAAAGACTCTTGATGTGTTGCCATCGCCTTTTGAACACCGCGCCACGCAGCTTCTTGGCGATCAAATTCAGAGCCATAAAGAATACTTGCTGCTTGCGAGAAGCCGAGCTCTTCACTTTCACCATCAGCGTAGTCAAGCTTCACTTTCAAAGAGCCCGTGAGGTTGTTGTATAACTTACCCCACGCAGATTTTCCATCCACGCTCATTGCCGCTAATAGCTTTTCTTCTTCGGTGCTTAAGCGTGTGTCAGCCAGTTTGCGAGAGTTCAGGATTGAAAATGCCTGACCACTGATGTCTGGATTATCATGATCCAATACACGAGTAATGAACTCTTCATCAGCGTGAGTCAATTTAAGCTCAAAGGCACTGTAAGCTTGAGAAAGCTCAGAGAAAATACGCGTCATACGACCCAACAGTGCTTTCGCCTCTGCATTTGTCGCATCCACTGACGCGTAACAGTTTGCGAAGTTAGCAATCGTGCCAGCCAAACGGCTTGCCGCCTCGCTGGTTAAGATTGCGTTTTGCATCACTTCAACAGAGTTACAATCGGCAGACTGTTTATTGAGTAGGTCAATGCATTGCTCTACAAGGGCAATGTCATCTTGAATTCGTGGGTCAGCGAGATCGTTATAAACGATGGATAAATCCCAGCTAGGAGCGGTCATTTATGGTTCCTTTTGATGTAATCGAGCCAGCCCTTTTCTCTCTTAAACTCGGTAGAGATCCAAGCGTTGGCTACTTCCGTGACTAATTTTCAAATAGTGGTACGCCTATCGAACGAACTGAGGCGTAAATCTGATCATCGATGGTAATTGTTATATGTGTTACTGACGCACTTCCTATCGCTAATGTCGAATACCATCGCGGATTGCGCCAATCTACACCCAGTACATGGGCAAGAATCATTCTAATTACGCCACCATGCGTGACAATTAGCAAGTTGTCATTGATATCATTAATGATTTGAGACCAAGCACAAGTTACACGATTTGCAAATACATCCAAACTTTCCGCTTTGGGCAATGTGTGTTGGGCGGGCGCTTTCCAAAACGCTTCAAGCTTATGCCAGTGCTCAGAAAGCATGTCAAATGGGACACCATCGAAATCACCAAAATCCAATTCTTGAAGTTGTGGTTCCACACTTAAAGGCAAAAGTTGCTGCTCAGCGAGTATGTCAGCAAGATCGTGACAACGTGACAACGGAGAGCTGATGATCCCTTCTACTTCTCGACCCGTTTGTTGCCAGGCTTGAGCAATTTTGCGTTGCTCAGCTTCATCCACTTTTAAATCGGCTTGTCCGTGTAAACCTGGGGCTGCGTTCACTTTCCCGTGTCGCAGTAAATAGATATTCAGCGTTTTCATCTCTTCCCTTCCTGTGGTTTGAGCTCAAGCGGCAAGCCCGCAGCGACAAACGTGACTCGCTCACATACGGTCGCCAGTTTTTGATTCATCCGTCCCGCATTATCAACAAAGTAACGACTGACGGCGCCAAGCGGCACAATGCCCATCCCGACTTCGTTAGATACAAAAATCAGCGTCGCTTCTGATTGTGCTGCCGCATTCATCAACTGCTCAATTTTTTCCTCTAATCGCTCATTACAGCAGTCATCATCGAGCTCAAAGATCCAGTTGTTGAGCCAAAGCGTAAGGCAGTCAACTAACACGACATCTTGAGACGAAAACTCACAAATTAGCTCAGGTAAGTTAAGCGGACATTCATGTTCAATCCACCCAGCCCCTCGCTGCAGTTTATGATGAGCAATGCGCTGCCTCATCTCGTCATCAAAAGGTAATGCCGTCGCAACATAGTGAAGCGTTCCGTTTTTATTTTGTGCCCATTGTTGCGCCCTGCTCTCTGCTAAGCTCGATTTTCCTGAGCGCGCACCACCTAGAATAAGTTGCTTCATAATGAATGACTAAATGCGATAAGAGTGAGATAAACAAGCAACTCTGCAAGCTGCTGCGCGGCACCAAGGCAATCGCCAGTAAATCCCCCGATACGTTTGGTCAGCCAGCGTTTAAAGCCGACACGAAACAGTGCCAATACCAATACAATCACAGCAGCCTGAGTCACGTCCAATAACAACGCTACAACCCCACCAGTTAAGAGTAGTATCGCGACCTCTACGCTCGATTGCTTATTCGCTAACGGTTTACTTTTCGAGGTGTCCGCGTCACTAACGTAAGGCATATCGTAAATGAGAGTGGCTGCTAGTGCTCGGCTCACGGTAAACGCCACGACGATCATCAGCCAAAACTGAGGCTCATTGGCTAACTCGCTCCAAAATACAAATTTCGCCAGCAGCGCCATCATTAGCGTTGCCGCTCCATACGTCCCGATGCGGCTGTCTTTCATGATGGTTAAGCGGCGCTCTAACGTCATACCACCGCCAATGCCATCCGCCATATCCGTTAAACCGTCCTCATGGAACGCGCCAGTAAGCAGTAGGCTGAAAGCCATGGTTAGAACAATGGAAACTGAGTTTGGGAACAACAAACTCGCCAGTGAAAACACAGCCGCGCACAATAGCCCGAGCAACACGCCGACCAAAGCAAAGTACCGCCCCGCTTGGTTCATGCGCGTTTCACTGTAAGGTAAATCTGCGGGCACAGGTATACGGCTAAAAAAACTTACTGCGAGCAAGAAAAGCTCACTCTGATAGCGCAAAGAACAAGTCTCTGAAGTGTGGGTATTCTCAGAAGCAGACACTAAACCGTCACTCCCGCACTCTCAAAGCTCGCCATGTTGTTGTATAACTGAGCCGCCGCTTTTACCAATGGCAAAGCAAGCGCCGCTCCGGTTCCTTCACCTAAACGCAAACCAAGATCCAAGAGAGGCTCCGCTTGCAAACATTCCAGCACAAACTTGTGCCCATTCTCTTCTGAGCTATGAGCAAATAACATGTAATCTCGCGTCTCTTCATCTAATAGAGTCGCGACATAAGCAGCTACAGATACGATAAATCCATCAACCAAGACTGGCGTTTTGTGGCGTTTTGCTTCTAAGAATGCGCCAACCATTTGCACGATTTCAAACCCACTGACTTGAGCCAACGCACCTTTGGTGTCAAGGTCATGGCAGCGATTCACACCTTGCGCGACTAGCTTGATCTTGCGGTTGAGTTGCTCTTGAGTAATGCCCGTGCCATAGCCAACACAATGGTCGACTTCCAATGGACTCAGAGCAGTTAACAATGCCGATGCAGAACTGGTATTGCCAATCCCCATCTCACCAAACATCAACAAGTTCGAGCCATTAAGAATCGCCTGCTGCGCGACCTTGGCACCATATTCCAAACCTAGCGCGACTTGTTCTAACGACATCGCCGTTTGTTTAGCAAAGTTTGCCGTACCATTTCCCAGACGTCTTTCAATCAAGTTGGGATGATGTTTAAAGTCAGGAACTAAGGTATCGATCGGTGACAACATGCCACAGTCAACAACCTTAAAGTCAATTTGGTTGAGATCGCAGAAACAATTAATGGCGGCGCCACCAGCGAGAAAATTCGCCACCATTTGCTGAGTCACAGCGCTTGGCGCAATACTCACCCCTTCTTCGGCGATACCGTGATCACCAGCGAATACCAACATGGTTGGTTTGCGAATTTCGATTGTTTCAACCGCTTGAGGCTTATCTTGGCTTTGAATTAACGCCAGTTCTAGCGCCACTTTTTCGAGCAGGCCAAGTGATCCAAGCGGTTTCGTTTTATTATCAATACGTGCTTGAATTTCTGAGGCAAAAGAGCGCTCCATGATGATGGTTCCTTATTCTTTATTTTGGACGAGCGACAGAAAAAGTTTTTTCTAGCGTGGCGTACTCATTTCCACCAAGCCTTGCTAATGGGTCAACCGCTAGAGCGTCGACTTTTAAACGATCACCTTCCATGGATACGACCCGCTCATCGACATAAATGTGTTCAATCTCTGCAAAGATTAAACTTTGCGGTGTCTCTCCCATCTCTATCACTTCGTGCAACTTACAGCCGAATGCAATTGGCGCGCCCTCTATGCGTGGTAATTCGAAACCTTGGAAATCAACCGTCTCAAGTTGAGTCGTCTCCAACTCAGATTCCCCATGTTCTAAGGTGGCAGAGGATAAAGTGACTTTACCCGCGAGATCACTTGGTGCAATATGGATAACCAACTTACCAGTTTCTAATGCATTTCGCGTGGTGTCCTTGATTTCCCCATTGGGCTTTTTTCCCACAGAAATCATCAATAAAGGTGGACGGCTAGAAACCGCAGTAAAGTAGGAAAATGGCGCTAAGTTGAAGTTTTGCTCACCTGAGTCTGTGAGCACCCAAGCGATTGGGCGAGGAATGACAGTTTGAGTCATCAAATGGTACACCTGCGTTGGCGCAAGCGTACTGAGATCTATGTTCATACGACGTCCTTGGTCTTAGAAAACCGCGAGAGAAATGAGACTCCCGACAAATTGAGAGAACAAGTGTACCCCTCTCCCGTGCAATTTCATCTGATTTTCTCTTTTTGAACGTGTCTTTTGTCATTTTGATATTTATATTGACTAAAATGCCAGTTCAATTCATTCATTTGATTAGAAAATAAATCTAACACTCGATATTTTGAAGAAATTTCAATCGAACACCAAGAAGTCGATCGACACAGACCTTGCAAAGAAAAAACCATTAAGAAATTGAATAAATTAAGGTTTTAAAATCGCCCCATATCGCGCTAACAACGACTACGAGATAAATAAATCCGAATAATATGCCCCTTTCGATAAAGTTGGCATGTCTGATGCTTCTACTAAAACGTCCCCAACAACTAAAGCGAGAAACCATGTTTGCCAATCAAAGTCGTCGCCCCACGAAGAGAGGCAAGCCAATACAAAAACGCCTACCCCGGCGATCCATACCCTTATCATTCTCCTAGTCCAAAAGACCCGTTTGTCCCGCGGGTCTTTTTATTTGTGTCGGAAAACTCTGGAGCAAATACATCATTTATCAAACATTGATAGCATGCCTAATGCTTAGCTCAGCAAATAAGCTACAATAGCCTAAGCAACTGTTCTCTAAGAGGAAGAATACGATGAGTAACGATTCAAATGCATGTGTCATTATCGCAGGCGCGACCGGGTTGGTAGGAAAAGAAGTCATCCATAAACTGATCTCACAGCCTAGTATCGAAACTCTGTATTGTCTTTCTCGACGAGCCCTCACTGACATTGTTGATCCAAGTAATAAAATTATCCCACTGCTGGACGCAGAACTGTCTATTCATGATTGGGACGAACAACAGCCTACCCCTCGCGTGGGTTTTATTTGTCTCGGTACTACCTTAAAGCAAGCAGGAAGCAAAGACGGTTTAAGGAAGATAGATGTCGAGTTGGTATGTAAAGTTGCCCAACAAATGAAGCTGATTGGCGTGAAGCGCCTTGCAGTCGTATCGAGTTTAGGTGCGAAAGTGTCTTCATCGTCCCATTACCTTGCTTGCAAAGGCCATATGGAAAAAAACATTGAAAAGATGGACTTTGAAGAAGTGGTATTCGCAAGGCCGGGTCCTTTGGTCGGGCAACGAGAAAATCCTCGTACGGATGAGAAAATTGTTCAAACTCTTTCTAAAGTTATTCGTCCGCTTATGCTGGGAAAACTGGCTAATTTTGTACCCATTCAGGCTCAAGATGTCGCCAAAGCGATGATTTATCAAGTTTTCAGCTACCAAGAAGACCCAGTCGTCTATTTGCATAGAAGGGAAATGCTCGACCTCATTAAGCACTACGACTGAGCCAAATCGCATAAATCTTGTGCTAGCTTGCTGTTTCACGAGATATGAGTCTCATTTTTATATTCATTTTCGATCTATCTAATGCCTGTTTTTCATTTTTAAAGTTATATCCCGAGCGTTATCTTACGCCCACAGTTTATAGCCAAATGTATAAAAACAGTCAGTATTTTGGGCTAATTGATAAGGTCAAATTATGAATTTCGCAGTGGTTGCCTCTCTGGCGGTGTTTATCGCCATATTATTCTTTCTTTTTAATCAGCAACAAAAACAGAACACCTTGTCTCGTCTTGTGTTGATTGGTTTAGTTACTGGTTCACTTTTCGGTCTTGCTCTACAACTGATTCATGGTGAAGGCAGTAATGTGATTGCTCAAACGCTTGAGTGGGTTGGCATCATCGGCAGTGGTTACGTTGGCCTGTTGAAAATGGTCATCATGCCATTGGTACTGGTCTCCATGATTTCTGCTGTAGTAAAACTTGAGAAAGGCGGTTCGCTAGGCAAAATTTCTGGCATCACAATTTCAGTTTTATTGGTCACGACAGCTATCGCTGCCATCATTGGTATCCTCGTAACAACGACATTTGGCCTTTCTGCTGAAGGCCTTACTGAAGGGGCGCGTGAAACGGCTCGTATTGCTGTATTAGAGAGTCGTGCAGGCTCAGTGAGTGATCTAACGATTCCTCAAATGTTGGTCAGCTTTATCCCAACCAATCCGTTTGCTGATTTAACTGGCGCTCGTTCGACCTCAATTATTGCTGTGGTTATTTTTGGTGTTTTGGTTGGTATCGCTGCACGTAAAGTGATGGCGGAAAAAGAAGAGCTAGAATCACCAATCCGCACTTTTGTCGAAGCGGCTCAATCTATCGTTATGCGTCTGGTTAAGATGATCATGGCATTGACGCCTTACGGCATTGCAGCCCTAATGGCGAAAGTTGTGGCGACCTCGAGCGCAGGCGACATTCTTAACCTGCTGGGTTTCATTGTTGCCTCCTACGTAGCGATTGCTCTGATGTTCCTTGTACACGGTCTACTTGTGTATTTCGTTGGTGTGAGCCCTGCTGAGTACTTTAAAAAGATTTGGCCAGTACTGACGTTTGCCTTCACATCACGCAGCTCAGCGGCAACCATCCCGCTTAACGTAGAAGCACAAATCACAAAGTTAAACGTACCACCAGCGATTGCGAACTTGTCAGCGTCTTTCGGTGCCACTATCGGTCAGAACGGCTGTGCAGGTATCTACCCAGCAATGCTTGCGGTAATGGTAGCGCCAACAATGGGTATCGATCCTCTAGACATCAACTTTATTCTGTCACTGATTGCTATCATCACGATTAGCTCATTTGGTATTGCTGGTGTGGGCGGCGGCGCAACCTTTGCAGCCCTGATTGTACTACCTGCGATGGGCTTGCCTGTGACAATTGCAGCACTGCTTATCTCTATAGAACCATTGATCGATATGGCGCGTACTGCATTGAATGTCTCTGGCGCTATGACAGCCGGCACCATTACCAGCCGCGTGCTAAAATCAACCAACGATGAAGTTGCATTGGAAGAACAAAAAGCGTAATTACTTCCCAATAATCAACTGTCTTACAAAGCCGATGTTTTACCATCGGCTTTTTTGTTTTTTTGAGCTCAGTTAAATGGGCCATCGTTCAACTCGCACTCTCCCCTTTCAAACACTTAGCAATCTTGTCGTGACTTGCACGACGAATCAGTGTGCTCAAATCAATTGTTATGATATAACATCTCAATAATTCTAAATTGTATTCGAATAACACTGGAGGTTATGACATGACTTCAACTTTAACCGAACCTAACTCAATTGAAATCTTAGCCAATGGACAACAAACGCCGTGTTTCAGCTCAAGAAGAGAACCTACGGTGTTAGCGGACATTTATCAGGAAGATATCAACATCGCGATCTGGCAACGACAATTCGATCAACCGCTTGTCGATGCCACGAATCAGTTCATCACCTCACACCCTAACTTCAATAAATCACTGAATGTTTCTCCTGAAAGTGCTTATGAAACGTTGCAATACGCAACTGACGGAAATGCCCCAGAGTTACTACTTAGAAATATCGCGGAGTTGGTCGACATGTTTTGCTATTTATTTGAGTTAGAAGACGCAGGACTGCGCCTAGCCACACTCAATAGCGCGATGTGTCCTCGCTTTCACGTTGACCAAGTGCCATGCCGATTGGTAACGACGTACCATGGAATCGCCACACAATGGTTAGCCAACAATGCCATAGACCGCTCAAAGCTTGGACGTGGTAGCAATGGGCTACCGGATGCGGAATCGGGGCTTTATAAAGCAGAGAATGACATCCAACACCTTTCTGTAGGTGACGTCGCCCTACTAAAAGGTGAACGTTGGATTGGCAATGAAAATAAAGGCTTGGTACATCGCTCGCCCAACATCCAATCGAGTGAAACTCGTTTACTAATTACTCTCGATTTTGGCTAATAAAAATCGCAATCGCCCAAACATTAATCAAACACAAAACATCAAGCCGAAGATTACCGTTCGGCTTTTTCATTTTCACAACGTCACCTTGCATCTTTCGTTGCGAGTCAAAGCGTTGAATGGTCTAATACCTCTATAGGTTCCGTAGACGGTAAGCAGAATGCACCAAGATAATCAGCCCACTTTTTTCTTTTTTGATTACGAGACTTGGGGAACAAGTCCAGCCAAAGATCGCCCAAGCCAATTCGCTGGCGTTCGCACTGATGAAAACTTCAATATCATTGGTGAACCTTTGGTCATGTACTGCCGTCCGCCTGCTGATTACCTTCCTTCACCAGAAGCCGCTTTAATCACTGGTATTACGCCACAAAAAGCGATGCAAGAAGGCCTACCTGAACCTGAATTTATCGCTAAGATCCACGCAGAGCTTTCTAAGCCAAATACCACTAGTCTTGGCTACAACAGCATCCGCTTCGATGATGAAGTCACACGTTACACCTGTTACCGCAACTTTATCGATCCTTATGCGTGGAGCTGGCAAAACGGTAACTCACGCTGGGATTTACTCGATGTAATGCGTGCGTGTCATGCTCTTCGTCCAGAAGGCGTAGAGTGGCCGGAAAATGATGAAGGCTTTACAAGTTTCAAACTTGAGCATTTATCCGTAGCAAATGGTATTGAACACAGCAATGCCCACGATGCGATGGCAGACGTGATTGCAACGATTGAGATGGCGAAGAAAGTGAAGGCCGCTCAACCAAAGCTGTTTGATTACTTTTTCTCGATGCGTAACAAACGCAAACTGAACGAGTTAGTCGATATTGTTAACATGACGCCATTGATGCACGTGTCGGGCATGTTGGGACGCGAATGCCAATACACCAGTTGGATTGTGCCTGTAGCCTGGCACCCAACCAACAATAACGCTGTTATTACGATTGACTTGGCAAAGGATCCTCAGCCTATCTTAGAACTTTCAGCAGAAGAGTTGAAAGAACGTTTGTACACCAAGCGGGACGAATTGGGTGACCTACTACCTGTACCCGTTAAGCTCGTGCACCTGAACAAGTGCCCTATCCTTGCGCCTGCTAAGACTCTAACTGCGGAAAATGCGGAAGTTATTGGTATCGATCGTCAGAAATGTTTAAGCAATTTAGCCTTGTTACGCCAACACCCAGAAATCCGCGAAAAGCTGATTAGTCTATTCTCTATTGAACGTGAATTCGAAAAGAGCGACGACGTGGATACACAGCTTTATGACGGCTTCTTCTCTCCTGCAGACCGCGCGGCGATGGACATCATTCGTGAAACGGATCCGAATAATCTGGCTGCGTTGGATATTGAGTTTGATGACAAACGTATCAAGCCGTTGTTATTCCGTTACCGTGCTCGTCACTATGCTGGCACCCTGGATGAACAAGAGCAAAGACGTTGGGCACAACATTGTCGCGAAGTGTTCGAAAGCCATATTGAAGAGTACATGCTGAATTTAGAAAACTTAGTTCACGAACATGAAAGTGACGAAAAGAAGATAGCAATATTAAAATCTGTCTATCGTTATGTAGAGAGCTTAGCCTCCTAATTTCTTACCTTGTTCAAGCGCACCTCCGGGTGTGCTTGTTGTTTTATATGCTGTCAAAATGATTAAAGATCGATTACTACAGCTGGTCCATTTGCTCATTTCCCTCGCACTCATCATGGGAGCACTTGGCATCGGCAACACTATTCAAAACCTCACTGGCGTTTCTGTTCCTGGAAGTGTCATCGGTATGCTTGTACTGTTTTTCTCAATGACTCTTGGCTTGGTAAAAGTCGAATGGGTTAAGCCTGGCGCAACACTTTTCATTCGCTACATGATCTTACTGTTCGTCCCAATCAGCGTTGGTTTGATGCAGCACTTTGATATGTTGTTGGCGAACGCGCTGCCTATTATTGCAAGTGCAGTCGGAGGGTCGCTGATTGTATTGATCAGCTTGGCTTGGTTCTTGGATTACTTACTCAAGGAGAAACATTGATATGTGGTTACTTGTCACTATTGTGGTTTTCCTTGCCGCGCGTCAAATCGCAATTAAGGTCAACAATCCAATCGCTAACCCGCTTTTGATCAGCATAGCGGTACTGATCCCTTTGTTAATCTTTTTAAAAGTGCCGTTTGAAACCTACTACGCCGACAACGAGTACATTAGCTTCTTGCTTCAACCCGCTGTTGTTGCGCTAGCGTATCCGCTCTATGAGCAATTGCCACAAATAAAAGCCAATTGGCGCATTATCGCACTGGCTTGCTCTTTGGGCAGCGTGATGTCGATGCTAACGGCAACACTTATTGCTGTTGCGTTCAAAGCCGACATCAGCCTCATTGCGAGCTTAGTGGGCAAATCAGTAACAACGCCTATTGCGATGGAAATCTCTAGCCACTTAGGTGGTGAAGCCGCAGTTGCCGCTATTCTAGTGCTTATTGTTGGTTTATTCGGGGCGATTTTAGCTTACCCAATCTTTAACCTTATTGGCATTAAACACCCTATCGCTCGTGGCCTGACAATGGGTACGGTTTCGCATGCACTCGGCACAGCAACCTGTGCTGAGAAACAACCGGGCGATGCCGCTTTCTCATCTCTTGCTTTGGTGCTTTGTGGCATCATCACTTCTATTCTTGCGCCAAGCTTTTTTGCTCTAGCCGTTTGGTTATACCAATAAAAAGTGACTGACTTGCTCCCCTTAGTCTTAATCTAAAGTGAGCAAGCCAAAACCTCTTCCAGAAAATTCGCAATATGAATATCCATTGATATAGTTATTAGTGGGACAGAGATAACGTTAAATCGTCGTGAAATCGAATACATGTGTGAGCTCACTCTAATTATGTAACGTAAATCATCATTACACACATTAACGTGATCTAAAGCACAGAACATTTCCATCTTTCACATAGAATAACTGTCCATGCAATAACAAGGATTCAACATGAAAAGTCGCATTGAACAGGCGCTAGCAAGCGCTCCTGAAGCACTTTCAACACATCTTGCTCCCATCGTTTTAGCTGACGATTTTGATGCCACTATTTCTGAACAACAGTTTGGTGAACTGCTGAACGCGACCAACCTTTCAGACAAAGAGCTTCGTGTTGCTCTACTTCCTTTTGCCGCAGCGTTTTCTTACGCTCCAATCTCTGAATTCTATGTCGGTGCGATTGTTCGTGGCCTTTCCGGTCGTCTTTACTTTGGCGCGAATATGGAGTTTTTCGGTGTTCAGCTAGGTCAAACCGTTCATGCTGAGCAGTGCGCCATCAGCCATGCTTGGATGAAAGGCGAACATGGTGTGAAAGACATCACTATCAACTACAGCCCTTGCGGCCACTGCCGTCAGTTCATGAACGAGCTAAGCACAGCAAAGAAATTAAAGATCCAGTTACCAGAACGTGAAGAAAAGTCACTTCATCACTACCTTCCGGAAGCGTTTGGTCCGGCGGATCTAGGTATTGAGTCAGGTCTTATGGCTGAGGTGAAACACGAGTTTGTTTGTGATGAAGACGATGCTTTAATCCAAAAAGCCGTCAATGCGATGAACATTAGCCACGCGCCATACACAAACAACTTGAGTGGTATTGCGCTTGAGATGAACAGTGGCCTTGTATTCCAAGGCGCGTACGCAGAAAACGCTGCATTCAACCCTAGCCTTCCACCACTGCAGGTTGCATTAATTCAAATCCTGATGGCTGGTGAGAAGTTTGAAGACATCAAAGCTGCTGCGTTAGTTGAAAACTCACAAGGTAAGATCAGCCACCTAGCTGATACTCAATCGACGCTAGAAGCACTAAATCCTGATATTCCAGTGAGCTTTGTTAACGTTTAATTTATCCAGACAACAAGCGAGAAGCTCTACCCAGTGTAGGGCTTTTTTATTATCAAAAAACCTTACGCAAACGTTTGCATCATTTTTAAAATTCAGTATGATCCCCTGCAAATTCGGTTTCATCACTTTATTTTGTAAGGGAACACTATGTTAGGTACTGCTACAAGCACTCATGCTACCCGTGTATTACTTTTAGGCTCTGGTGAGCTTGGTAAAGAAGTGGCAATTGAATGCCAACGTCTTGGTTTAGAAGTGATCGCGTGCGACCGTTATGCCAATGCGCCTGCGATGCAAGTGGCCCATCGCAGCTACGTCATCGACATGCTTGATGGTCAGGCACTGGAAGAGATCATTAATAAAGAACAACCTGCTTACGTGGTTCCTGAAATTGAAGCTATCGCGACAGATAAATTAGTCGAATTAGAAGCAAAAGGCTTGAACGTTGTTCCCACAGCAAAAGCGACTAAATTGACGATGAGCCGTGAAGGCATTCGCCGCCTTGCTGCTGAAGAATTAGCTCTAAACACTTCCCCTTATCAGTTCGCAGATAGTTTTGAAGACTTTAAAGCCGCTGTTGAGCATGTTGGTATCCCATGTGTCGTTAAACCAGTCATGAGCTCCTCTGGCAAAGGCCAAAGCGTGATTAAAACAGAAGAAGATGTTCAGACAGCTTGGGAATACGCGCAAGAAGGCGGCCGCACAGGAGCCGGACGCGTGATTGTTGAAGGATTTATTGACTTCGATTACGAAATCACACTGCTAACAGTACGCGCCGTTGATGGCGTACATTTCTGCGCCCCGATTGGGCACCGCCAAGAAGACGGAGATTACCGTGAATCATGGCAGCCACAAGCCATGTCAGAAAACGCCATCAAAGCAGCTGAATACACGGCAGAGAAAGTTGTGAATGCACTAGGTGGCTACGGCATCTTTGGTGTTGAACTGTTTGTTAAAGGCGATAAGGTCATTTTCAACGAAGTATCCCCTCGTCCACACGATACCGGTATGGTAACCATGATATCTCAAGAAATGTCTGAGTTTGCGCTTCATGTACGTGCATTTACAGGTATGCCGATCAACAATATTGTTCAGTATGGACCATCAGCATCAGCGGTAATTTTAGGGCAAGGTACATCAACTGATATCCGATTTGATAATCTTTCCAAAGCAATGGCTCAGCCACAAACTCAAGTTCGCTTGTTTGGTAAGCCTGAAATTGATGGTCGCCGTCGCTTGGGTGTTGTTTTAACGCGCCGTAAGACGATTGAAGATTCGATTGAAGATGCGGTGAACAGCGCTTCTAAAGTGCAAATCATTTACTAGTTCCGCAGCTTCACTCAAGAGAAACAAAAGCGCAGCTCAATTGGCTGCGCTTTTTCTTTGTGTAGGCACGAAACCTTTAGAAACCGTTACTTGCTCTCGATTAAATACACTTCCTCAGAGAAGCGGCTGAGCCCTTTCTTAGCGATTTTCGGATGATTCTCGTCGGCTTGATCGACATTCAAACAAGTCACCTTGTAGCCCTCAAACAACTGTTCAATCTCTTCGACTGGCACACTAAATGGAGGGCCTGACATCTCATCTTGTGGGTAATTGAGCGTCACAAGTAAAATGCGTCCGCCAGGGTTCAACAGTTGCTTAACGCGAGTTGCGTATTCTTCTCGCATCTCTTGTGGCAATGCAACGAGCGCTGCGCGGTCATAAATGATATCGGCTTTAGAAACTGGCGCCGTAAAGAAGTCACCGGTATAAATTGACAACTCATCGAACTGATACAACTCGTGCATACCATTGACTGGCGTTACGGTCGGTGTGTAGAAGTGCTCTGCAAAAAAAGCACGTACAGCAATCAAACTTAGCTCAACGCCTTGTACTTCATCGTGTTTCGTTGCAAGCCAAATTAGGTCTTCTGACTTTCCACATAAAGGTACCAAGACCGTATCTTCACGCTTCGGGTTCGTATACTGCCAAAATGCTGGTAACAGTGGGTTCACATCATCAAGGTGGAAACCAATTTGGTTACTCGCCCATTTGTTGTGCCAAAATTCTTGATCTCTCATTTTACTTCTACTTGTCGGCTGATTGTGGATTCGAGCTTTGTGCTTTGCTTTTGTGGGCTAAGACTAATGATTTTTTCAAATTTGTCTATGCTGTTCATCTTTGGTTAATACAGAAGTGGCCCC
>NZ_JAHGAH010000018.1:0-14510 GCF_030248475.1 Vibrio sp. D173a | reverse complement strand
GGCATGAGAGTTTTCACTCTGGCTTTTCATATCGTGCGCTACGACAAAGGTAATTGACGTATCATTCTTTGCACGTCATTCCCGTATTTGACGCGTTGGCGAGTCTCCTCTAGAGAATACAACTGGGTCTTTCTTGCTTCAGGGTTTGCACTTCTTCCTTCCGTCACCATACTCTCTGCTGATGACTTCCCGCTATCTAATCTTCCCGGGATGGTTTTAACCACTGACCAACCAAGACTGCCGATAGAACGTGCGGTCATGATGCCTTGGTAGATTGTGTAGCCACGAGCGCCTACTTTTACTTGGCCAAGCAGAATCTTAGTAAAACCACCGTGAATCGGAGGAGGCGTATAAGTCATGGTTTTGCCACCTTGTACCATCTTGGTTGCAATAACCTGACCTTCCGAGCTGCCGATCCTCATCGCTGGGTTTGTTTTGCGTGCCCATTCAAGGTTGTACTCGCCGGATGGGCGAATCTTGTTCCATAGTCGAGAACCAAGCCCCGGTTGAGTGACATCTTCTAAAGCCCCGCCTGCTCGTACCCAACGTAAGTTTTGTACCGATTTGAAAGCCGAATAGCCGCCACTGACCACGCCAATAATGTCAAATGGAATGGTGGCGATATCCAGCTTACGTGAGATGTCGCCGTCATCAATGATGCCTGACGCAAGCTGGAGCGCACCACTGGTCATGCCTGCAATGCCACCGATGATACCAGCAGCAAGAACCAAGCTTGAGCCTCCGGTTGGGGCCGCAAGCGCAATCCCGACAATCCCCGCAATGATACCGAACGCACCAAACAAGATTTTACTGATGTTCAAGTGGCCACTTGGGTCAGTAAAGTTAATTGGGTCGTTGTGACAGTATACGTAAGCGTTGTGCACGCCCTCGCTAAATGGCGCCAGACTGTCTGGAGCGTTAAAGCGCATCAACTTCGGCTGATAGACACGATAACCTTGACCTAGGTGATAACCCTCAAGTACCGGATCCAACCATTCGCCGTTAAAGCCTAAGTGTGAAGGGGAGACCGTCATCGATTGTGCCATTGCAAGACGCACAGAAGTTGGCAGTAATGAAATGCCACCAGCCACAGCACTGGTTTGGCCGATTTTAATCAGAAACTCACGTCGATTAAGCGGAGTAATGAATACAGAATCTTTATTGCTCATTGGTATTTCCCACCTGTTCGCGTTGTCCATATGGAGAGTAGCGGTACATCGAGCCAGTTTGACCAGCTGTGTTGGAAGCGATAACAGAGCCGTTTTGATCGGTTGCTAGCATAGAGACAACAGAACCTTGCTCTGACCATTTCGGCACGCCATCATCGTAGATGTAGTGAGTGACGCTGCCATTTTCTTCGATAGACGCGAGATCACTCCATAAATACTCAAATTGACGACTTTCGGAGCCAGAATGTTGTCGGATTAGGCGATCATTACTGTCGTATGAGTATTGCCATTCTGTATTGCCGGACAGCACGCTAGTGAGTTTGTCGAAGTGGTCGTAACGAAGCTCTCGACCTTCGGCATCCTGAATCATGTTTCCGTTCTGGTCATATTTCAGTACGGTTTGACTAGGAAGTTGAGGGTGCGTGTGAGTGATGCGTGTTAACTGTGTTGGATCATCCGCTTCGTAGTAATAATTCGCGAAGTCTTGGGACTCGTTGGTTGCGCAGCGTTGAGTCAACATATTGCCTAGGTCATCGTGGCTCCATTCAAGGAATACGATAGGCTGCCTCCAATCACTGAGCGGACCATTACCTGAGAAATCGACGCGCTTTAGCTGCGAGAGTGAATCATAGGTGTACGTCTCCGTTACCTTGCCCTGCGTCGCACATTCTTTTTCGCTAGAGCGAAGCAAACCAAGTTCGTTATAGTCTTGAGACTGCTCAAAGATATAAACGTCGTTGAGTGCCACCGCGCGATTGATTTCGCGACTGTATTCATCCCATTCAATCTCGGTGATTTGTGTTTGATTGCCGGACGTCAAACGCTCTTCAGTAACGCGATCAAACTGATCGTATTCGTATTCGACAGTGGCGTTATCCGTACTTAGTTTGACCAATCGACCAAGCTCATCGTAGCCAAACTGACGGCTATCACGCGCACCTTGAATGGAGGAAATCACGCCGCCTTTTGAGTAAGCATATTGGCGGATACTTCCATCATGCTGTTCAAACTCAGGTAGGCCTGTTGAGGAATACGTGATCGTGCTGCGACTGCCATTGTTATCTTGGCTGCCGGTTGGTAGTCCAGAAACAGGATCGTATTGGTATGTCGTTAACTGATCGCCGGATTCTTTCTCGTTGAGAACACCTAATTGATCATCACGAGTAAAACGTCTTGTTGGCGCGGACAAGCTGGTTTCCGTTTCTGGAATATTACTGCTGTCTGCGTACGTCCACGCTAAAGAGGCTTGATTGCTCGCCCCTCGGCGAAGCTCAAGAGGTCGTCCCAACCCGTCGACGTCACGCTGACCAACGATCTGCGAACCGATCTCTAGTTTGGTGACTTGTGTTTGAACAGTATGCGCTGCGTAGGTGATCTGCTGAGCCACATTGTTAGCTTGAGTAATATGAATCGCACGATCAAACTTATCGTATTGATAGCTTTTCGATTGACTCGCAGGATCGGTTTCTTTTTTCAGTCGACCCCAAGCGTCGTATTCATAATGCCAAACACGATCACCCTGTTGCTTCCTATCTTCCAATCCCCAACTGTTTAAATTGCTAACTGTTAACGCTAAGCCCTCAATGCCTTGTGTTTTTTGGCGGCTTGCGAGGTTGTTAAACGCAATGTGACGATTGCCATTCGGCAGCGTAGTGGCTTTCACCTGACCCCAATCGTCGTATTCATACCTTTCGGTTTGAGTGACAGAAATCGAGCGTGCATTTTTATCGGGAAGATCATCAAATGAGCTCTTGCTTTCTAGGCGGCCGAGCGCGTCGTACTCTTTCTTCCAAGTGGTTGTGTTGCCTAGTTTCGCTTCTAACTCTCTGCCTTGGCCATCCCAACTCTGTTCGCATAAGTTGCCTTTACAGTCTGTCAGCACCAAAGTTTGTCTAGCTTGGGTTGTGTCGACAAGATATTGGTATGAGCGTGCTGCACTACCATCAATACGTTCGGTTTTAGTACGACGTAGCGAGTCATATTCAAAGCTACAGCGAACACCATCTGCGTCCACGTGATGAGCGATTTCGCCGATATCAAAATAATGGCCGACAACGACGTTAGTTTTGGTGTTGTCGTGGCAAACCAGTTCTTCATGTTCCTCGACCGTCTCATTGCCCAAGGTGTACTGATAGCTTGAGGTTTTTGAGAAGGTACCATCTGCATGCATGATATCGTTCTTGATTGATGCTAAACGACCTAGAGAAAACGCCTTGTTTTTATCCTCGTGGTAGCTGTAATGGCTTTGGTAGCGGTCATGAGCATTTTCTAAGCGCAGTACGACATCCTTTTGGTTGTTGAAACCAGTCGTTTCACCGTACTCATACGAGATCTTACGTTCTTCAGATCCATTACTTAGGGTGCGAGACTTCACAAAGTTCACCATGCCAGAAGGCGAAGCAGGGCAGCCAGACTCCCCTTTTGACGAGTAATATTCATAAAACTCAGTGATGTTGTTTTCATCTTTGAAAGACAACATGTTGCCGTATTGATCGTAATCCCAATGACGAGTTTGTAGGTGGCTATCTTCACCCGATGACCACTTCTGCTCTTCTTTGTTGATTAAGGCATACTGAGCTGGCTGGTTGGCAAAATTCTCATTGTTACGCGCGGGATAGCCAAGCGTCTTGAGGTGAACAAGTTCATTGTTTACTAGGCGTTCTTCTGTAACCAGCAAGTGGAATTGGTTGTAGGTTTGAATGGTCTTAATCGTCCCACCTTCCACTTTTTGTACTTGGTATGCGTATTCGAACCCACGTTCAAGAAGGTTATCGATACCTTCACCTAAACTGCCGCCCTGAACGCCGTAGCCCATAAAGTTGCGGCTATCGGAATTTACGCGGTCATACTCCGTCGTAATAATGGGCGAGTTTCGAGTCAGCACACGATGAGAAGTCACTGCTGGGAGGTAAGTGTTGGTGTTGACTCTGCTCCCATTTGCTTCATAGGCAAGTTGCTCAAGCATCCCACAAGGGTGGGTGACACTCTGAATTAGGTTATAAGCCCCAATCGTTTTGTAGCCAAAGTCATAGCTACCTGCATCTTCAGATAGGTTACATTGAACAAGGTTATTATTGTTCAAAATAAGGCTGAAATACGCTTCGTGTGCACTGCCAATGTTGGTGAAAATATTCACTCTGCCCGGATTCACGTGGACGATAAGCAAAAGTGGTTGGCTCTCAGATGTGCGGTCATCCCAGACTTTGTTCAGGCGTTTTTCTGAGCCGATGTTTAACCAAGAAAAATGCAAAGCATGGCCATCACTTTGAATGATTTTAATTAGGTTACCGTGATCATCTAAGATGTCTTTACGACCATTTCGATAAGTAATTTCATAACCGCTGGCATCGGCTTTTACGGAGAAATCGAGCAGCTTCTTGTAGCGGAGATCAAGTTTGTAGTTTGCACCTAATTCAGCTCGGTAAGACTGTCCATTCGCAAGATGCAGTTGCTTATTTTTTAGATCGTATCTTGGAATGTTTAACTTCCAACCTTTGCCGAAGCCTAGGTTATCTGTCGAGTAGGGAGAAAATTGCAGAGCGATATCAAGGTTAGGGCCTTTTAGCCAGTTGCCGACTAAGGAACCGAGAAGAATTTGATAGGAGTAGCTTCTTGTTCTTTGGTCTACGCCCCCTGAACAAAAACTATCAAAGTTAAACGCATTTGAAGTCCAATTAGACATAGTGCCTCCTTTAAGGCGAAAGTTAGCCCAGCGAGTGTGGGCTAACGTTTTTCTAAGGCCGAGAAATTATTGGTTAACTAGGTTCCATTTGGTGTAATCCCACTTCTGACCACCGCCGCTAAATTGGCTTTGAGGGTAAGTCAGTTTAAGACGCGCTTTGTTTCCGTACTGGTCATAAGCGGTGAAGCGGTATTCTTTTTGAGAGTCATTAATTGATGTGTTACCAGAGAAAAGCAGCTGACTTAGCGTCACAGAACGCAGCTTTTGGTTAACGCGCCACGTTGCTGTGCGACCTTGGCCAGCGGCGCTGTTCCATACGTATTCGTCTGAAACCGTGCGCTCTCGCCCTGGTTCAAAGATGTAGCCTTTGACTGAGCGGAATCCGTTTGGACAATCGCCGTAACAGCCAAGCCATTCGTCTCGTAAAAAGACCTTGTCGTTGTTCGACTCTTCCCAGTTATCCATGGCAACTTTGGTCATGGTGATGGAAGTGTCTGTTGGTGTGATGTAGAAGTTACGAATTTCTGCCTTTTCAAAGTAGAAGCCGTCACCGTCGTCTGTCCAAACTCTTTCACCTGTACCAATGTCTGCAAACTCAGAAGCGCTGTACTCTTTAGGTTGCACACCTTGGTAGAGCGCACTTTCATCGTATGGGTAGGCACAGCTGTCGTAGACGTTGCCACCCTCGAACTGGATTTGTGCACAAACTTGGCGATATTGAGCGGTTTCGTTGCCATATACCCAAGCTGTCAGCTTGTTGGATGCCGTTGAAAGAACGCGTGAGTTAGGAAGGCTTTCAGCACTGCGATACGCGCCGCTGATTTGGTGTGCGTAGTCATTCTCGTTGTATGTGTAGCCCCAACAGTCGCGGCCATAGCTACAGTCTTTGTCTCTGCCTAGTTGGACATCATTGCTCTTTAGGTAAAACGAAATCGAATTCTTTACTTCGTCGTTGCTTACCGTCACTGGTTGACCGTATCGGTCAGCGAAGGCAACCGTGACATTCAGCTTTGATTGCATTTTCCCATTCGCATAAAAAGGCATCGGGGCACCAAGGCTTTCATTGTGGTCAGCGCTGAGTGTGATCGACGAAACCTCATAGCTGCTATTAATTGCCGCGAACGTTGATGCGGAAAGTAGAGTTAATGGCAGTGTGATGAATAAATTCTGCTTTAAATTGCCCATTATTATTCCCTCATGGTTGGAATCGTATTCAATACGATTCCTTTTTTGGTTGTTATTAATTTCTTTGTTATTTAGGTGTTTTCGACTTTGTTTCTAACTTAATTAGAGATTCTTGAGCCTCTTGTCAGTACATCGTCGAGGTCAGATTAAGGGGGAAGTTATGGGGTTTGCAAAAAGGGCAGTTCGGGTTTTGTTTGAAATGGTATTGAAAATTTATAACATTAAAAATCAATAACTTGATAATTTATTCTTGAGTTGTATTCAGAGTGATTCAAGACTCAATAGTCGTTTTTTAAATTCTTGATGGCAACTTCAATTCTTTTTATAAAAAGAGGTTTTGATATTTGTTGTCAGCCGAAATTTAACGATTTTTTCCTGATTTAATTATCAATTAAATTGTTTAATATGCGAGCGTAATAGCCTCACTTTTATGAATGTTTTTATTTTTTTGCCAACGGATTGTTGAACTGAGAAATAGTATTTTGACGAAAGTTACGAGAGCAAATAATCTTGTTAGTCTGCTTTGGTTAAAAAAACAGCAAATACTTACAGCGGAAGAGAAAGGTGTGTGCTCAGTTATTGGAAGAGATAACCATTCTAGTACGGGGATATCGAGAATAAGCTGGGCTAGCATTTTTTGACAAATCTACTCGATAAGGTGAGCAATACCCTTTACCATAACGGCAAATTCATTAGCTCGTAATTACTTATGTCTCTACCTCCTTGCCCAAATTGTAACTCAGAATACGTTTACCCAGACCAAGACCATCTTGTTTGCCCGGAGTGTGCTTACGAGTGGAACCCGACTCAGGCGGCAGACGAAGATGCCGTAAACGTGAAGGATGCCAACGGCACGTTGCTGCAAGAAGGTGATAAGGTCACGTTAGCGAAAGACTTAAAAGTAAAAGGCAGCTCGCTGGTACTTAAGATCGGCACCAAAGCGGTTATTCGTCGCATCAAAGACGGCAAAGATCATCAGCTCGACTGCAAAGTTGATGGCGCTGGCGAGATGATGGTGACAGCGCAGTTTGTAAAGAAAGCGTAATTTAAAGTCACTCGGAACCCAACTTTCCAACAGCCTCAATAGCGATATTGAGGCTGTTTTCTTTCTGTTTCATCATTCCTTAGTATGTGTCTCAAAAGCCAGCCACACATTTGCCCTTTGGCGTGCCATTCTTAATCTTGTTTGATTCGTTTTTTATCTTTGTAGGGAAGGGCATGAAGGAATACGCACCGGAGTATACGAAAAAAGAAAAGCTGATACGGCTCGTTGCGATAGGCATCATTGGTGTGGCTTTTGGTGCATGGTTCAAGTTAAAGGGGTTGCCCTATTTGGTGTCTATTACTGTGGAACCTCAGTGTTTTGAGTTTTTGGGTATGCAAGGCGCGGAGTTTTTGGCGCACTTACTGCTTTTCTGGATGCCACTTTCCACGTTTTTGCTCGCCTCTTTATTTATGTTACCTCCAGGTGTGCGCGGCTTAATCGATGGCCAGTTTCCACCCAAAGGTATGAAGGTATTCAGGCCCACTGTGATTCGAAGGGGCAAGCTTGGTACGTTCAAATCGTTGGGCCATTTCCTGTTACCGCTATTGTGTTTGGGCTTCTCCGTGTGGGGCTACTCGAAAGTTGAACCCATGATGGCGATATTTCAATCTAATCAAAATGTCCAGTTGTGCTCTAACTGATTTTCGAAATTATTCATTTGTGATCTCGCTTCCTAGGAGAATCGTTCGATAAATCAGTTGGTTGTTCGATTTAAAAGGTTTGTCGTAAAGATAGAAATTATTAGAAAGCGTTGCATTGCATAAGCAATTTTATGAGGTTTTTTTTTGATAAAATTAGGGCTGATTTGAATAAAAATAAAGGTATCTATTCATGTTCAGCAACCTGTCTATCAAGCAAAAGATAGTGCTCCAACTATCTTTGATGATTGCATTACTGACCATTAGCTCGGTATTAAATGTCCTCACGATGTGGAAACAAACGGAGTTAAGCAACACTCTCAATGAGCAAATCATTCCAAACCTATTCACAATAGAAGATGCCTACCGCGATCTTTATCAAGCGACTTCTGCTATCCAAGCCTTAGCGTTGGCAGAAACACAGCAAGAGATCGACCATCACCTTTTTGAATATAAAGACAATGCTTACAAAGCCTTACCACGAATGCAGAAAGCGCTCGAACTGACTCAAGCTGGTCTTCTGCCTGCCCATCAAACAATGGAAATTAATAAGCTTGTGTCATTAGGTCATAAATGGCTCGATAGCTATGAAGAGATGATTCACAGCCCGCAAGCACAATGGCCAAGTTACTACAGCGAGCACAAAGGACTATTTGATACCCAGTTTGTTGCCGTTCGCAAGCAGTTAAACGTGGTTAAAGATGCGATTGAAGTTAAGCAAAAGGCGTTGAAGTCGGAGATCAATGCAGCAGGTCTGCGTGCAGAGTTCATTCTAGAGGCGGGCATTGCCATCGTGATCATCGCGGCACTGGGTATGATGGTATTGCTGCTTAAAACCGTGGTGAAGCCAATCAACGATATCAAAGAGGCGATGGTGCAAATTGCCTCTGGTGAAGGCGATCTAAGTCAGCGTATTAACATCCATTCTCAGGATGAAATCGGTCAATTGGCTGGTGGTTTTAACCAGTTCGTGACTAAGATCCAAGCGACGGTGTCACAAGTAGTAGAAAGCTCGAACACGCTTCGTCATGAAATGAGCAACTTGAACTTTCTTACGTCGACGATTGCTAGCTCAACCGTTGATCAGCAACGTGACAGTGAAGCCGTGGCAGCGGCAGTGCATGAAATGCAGGTGACCAGCCGTAACGTAAGTGATAGCGCGACAGAAGCGGCATTAGCAAGCCAAACGGCGAATGAAGAGCTGTCCAATACTAACGTGATTTTGGAACAAACTGTCGCTGCGATTCGTGATCTTGCGGGCGAGATTGAGAGTGCAAGCCAAGTGATTAATACGTTAGACAGCGATGTGAGTAACATTGCGTCGGTATTGGACGTTATCCGTGGTATCGCTGAGCAAACCAACTTATTAGCGTTGAATGCAGCGATCGAAGCGGCACGTGCGGGTGAACAAGGTCGTGGTTTTGCTGTGGTGGCGGATGAAGTGCGTTCCCTAGCAAGCCGCACGCAAAAGAGCACTGGCGAGATCCAAACCATGATTGAGAAGTTGCAAGCGGGTGCATCTCAAGCAGTGGAAGTGATGCAGGGCAGCAAAACTAGCAGCGAAGACACCATTCAATCTGCGGGTTTAGCGACAGAATCGTTGGCTGAAATCCTAAACGCGATTGCTCGTATGAACGAGATGAACACCCACATTGCGACAGCAGCAGGTCAACAAAGCTCAGTGAGTGATGAAGTGAACAGCAACGTTCAAGGCATTGCAGACAGCAGCACGTCAATAGTGGATGTGGTGAATCAAGCGCAGCAGTCACTTTCTATGCTATCAGAGCAAACTCAGCAGCTAGACAAACAAGTTAGTCAGTTCCGCGTTTAATATTTTTACCTGATCGTTGTTAAATATTAATAAAACCCACAAAAGGTGGGTTTTATTAATTCTAGCTCTTATCTCTATACAGACTTTCTTTGTTACGAATTCTTTCGTTTTGTCTACTCTTTTTTCTTGTTTTTATTGAGAGAAATCTGATTTCGATTGCTCACAGAAAATTTATTTTTCCAATAAAAAAGAGGCTGAATTGAGATATCAATAACAGCTTTAGAACAAACATTTTTGTCTATCGTAAAGAGCGGTAAATTTTGTTGTATGTACAACATTGAGTAATTATCATCCCGACTAATATTTGCTGACTTTTTATTGAGTCGCGTTTTTTAGTTAGGAAGAGAGAATTTTCATGACACGTAGAACCACGCTATCGCTCTTGATTGCGTCGAGCTTATTATTGGTCGGGTGTGAACAGAGCCAAGAAGGACAAGCGCAAGGTGGCCCAGCGCCGACACCAGAAGTAACGGTAATGACGGTTGAACCTGTTCGCCAAGCGCTAACAGTAGAACTACCGGGTCGCAGCCGAGCGTTTAAAGAGGCAGAAGTTCGCCCTCAGGTAACGGGTATTATTTCTGAGCGTAATTTTGAAGAGGGTGGTGTGGTTGAGCAAGGTCAATCGCTTTACCAGCTCGACGATTCTACGTTTCAAGCCGACCTACTAAGCGCAGAAGCTGAACTGATCCGTGCGCAAGCATCTGAAGAATCAACCTACTCAACAGTTCGTCGTTACCGCGCGTTGATTACGAAGAAATCGATCAGCCAACAAGATCTCGATGAAGCAGAAGCAGCTTACAAAGAAGCGAAAGCGCAAGTGTTGGTAGCGAAAGCGAGAATCAACACGGCGAAGATCAATCTGTCTTACGCACAAGTGAAAGCACCAATCAGCGGTGTGATCAGCAAGTCTAACGTAACGGCGGGTGCGCTGGTAACGGCAAACCAAGCGGCGACGTTAACAACTATCCAACAGCTAGACCCAATCAATGTTGATATCGTGCAATCTTCTGCTCAGTTACTCCGTTTGAAAGCAGCGATGTCACAAGGTCATCTGCAAAAAGACGAGTCCGCTCAAGTGACACTAACGCTTGAAGACGGTTCGACTTACGCACACAAAGGCACCATGAAGTTTACTGAAGTGAACGTAGACGAAAGTACGGGCAGCGTAACGCTACGTGCAGAATTCGCGAACCCAGATGGTTTATTGCTACCAGGCATGTTCGTGCGCGCAACGGTAACAGTAGGTGTGGACCCTGTGGCGATTCTTATCCCACAGAACACAGTTACGCGTGACGCAACGGGTAAAGCCTCAGTAATGACGGTGGGTGCAGACAATAAGGTGTCTATCACTCCAGTGACGACGGCTGAGTCTATTGGTAACCAATGGCGCATCACAGAAGGTTTGAAAGTGGGTGATAAAGTCATCACAACCGGCCTACAGATGATCCAACCGGGTAACCCAGTGACCATCCAATCAGGTGAGCAGGCATAATCATGGCACGATTCTTTATCGATCGTCCGGTATTTGCTTGGGTACTTGCGATTCTGACCATGTTGGCGGGCGTGATGTCTCTGTTCAACTTGCCGGTTTCTCAATACCCGACGATTTCACCGACCACGATCTCTATCAATGCCCGTTACCCTGGTGCTTCTGCGAAAACCGTAGAAGACTCAGTGACTCAGGTTATCGAGCAAAACATGACGGGTCTGGACTACCTACGCTACCTAAACTCGAGCAGTGATGCGTTTGGTAACGCGACCATTACGCTGACGTTTGATAGCGAAGCGGATCCAGATATCGCGCAAGTTCAGGTGCAAAACAAACTGCAATTGGCGATGACATCACTTCCGATGGAAGTACAAAGCCAAGGTATCATCGTAAACAAATCCAACACCTCATTCTTGATGGTTGTGGCGGTTTACTCTGAAGCCCCTGACTTTACGGAAAATGACATTGGCGACTTTGTTGTTACCAATATTCAAGATCCGATCAGCCGTGTAACGGGCGTAGGTCAAGTGCAAGCGTTTGGTTCTCAATACGCAATGCGTGTTTGGCTAGACCCATTCAAACTGACGCAGTTCAATCTAACGGCAATCGACGTCGCGAACGCTATTCGTGAGCAGAACGCACAGGTTTCTTCTGGTCAGTTAGGTGCAGCGCCTGCTCAGTCTGGTCAGTTGCTTAACGCGACGATTTCTTCAGCAAGCCGTCTAACCAGCGTGGCTGAATTTAGAAACATCATTCTGAAATCAGAAGCGAACGGTTCGAACGTTTACCTGAAAGATGTGGCACGTGTTGAGCGCGGCGCAGAAAGCTACGATATCAAAGGTCAGTACAATGGCTTCCCGGCAGCAGGTCTTGGTATCTCACTAGGTACTGGTGCGAACGCGCTAGAAACAGCAGAAGCAGTAAAAGAACGCCTTGGCCAGTTAAGTGCGACTTTCCCTGATGGCTTGAAGATCGCTTACCCGTTTGAGACAACGCCATTCGTTGATGCGTCGATCAAAGAAGTAATCAAGACACTGCTTGAAGCGATCGTGTTGGTATTTTTGATCATGTACCTGTTCTTGCAGAACTTCCGTGCAACGATCATCCCGACGATTGCGGTTCCGGTGGTATTGTTGGGTACGTTCGCGATCCTTTACGCGACCGGCTTTAGTGTTAACACCTTAACCATGTTTGCTATGGTTCTGGCAATCGGCTTGCTGGTGGACGATGCGATCGTTGTGGTAGAGAACGTGGAACGTGTAATGCACGAAGACGGTCTCGTTCCAAAAGAAGCAACCAAGAAGTCAATGGGGCAGATCACTGGCGCGCTAGTGGGTGTTGGTTTGACGCTGTCTGCGGTATTCGTACCGATGGCGTTCATGTCTGGCTCAACTGGTGTTATCTACCGTCAGTTCTCTATCACCATCGTAGCGGCGATGACGCTCTCGGTATTGGTGGCGATCATTCTTACTCCGGCACTTTGTGCTAGCTTGCTGAAGAAAAGCGATGCAGAGTTTTCGGATAAGAAAGGTTTCTTCGGCTGGTTCAACCGTAAGTTTGATGCGGCAACGGCGGGTTACGAAGCGGGCGTAGCGAAAATGCTAAAACGCACTGGTCGTATGCTGTTGGTATTCGCAGCAATGAGTGCGGGTGCAGGTTGGTTGTTCATGAACCTACCGACGTCTTTCCTACCGGATGAAGACCAAGGTACTGTGTTCTCAATGGCAATTTTGCCACCGAACTCGACTCAAGAGCAGACTGAAAAGACACTAGAAAAAGTCCGTAACTACTTCCTAGAAGAAGAGAAAGACAACGTTGCGTCAGTGTTCTCGGTTGCGGGCTTCAGCTTCGCGGGTCAAGGTCAGAACATGGGTATGGCGTTTATCGGTCTGAAAGATTGGTCAGAACGTGAAGCTCCGGGTTCGGATGCGGCTTCGTTAACTGGTCGTGCGATGGGTTACTTCTCAACCATTAAAGAAGCAATGGTGTTTGCGTTTGCGCCACCGGCGATTCAAGAGTTGGGTAACGCGACTGGTTTCGACTTCTATCTACAAGACTCAACCGGTAACGGTCATGAAGCGCTTGTGGCGGCTCAATACCAAATCCTAGGTATGGCAGCACAAAACCCGAAACTGGTGGGTGTGCGTCCAAACGGTCAGGCAGATGCGCCGATGTACCAAGTGCATATCGACCACGTGAAATTGCGTGCGCTTGATGTGAGCATTAACGATGTAAACCAAATCCTAGCTTCGGCATGGGGTGGTGCGTACATCAACGATTACATCGACCGCGGACGCGTGAAAAAGGTAATGGTACAGAGTGACGCAGAACACCGCATGCAGCCGAAAGATTTCGACTCATGGTACGTGCGTAACTCACAAGGTGAAATGGTGCCATTCTCGGCATTCGCAACGGGCGAGTGGACTTACGGTTCTCCGCTATTGCAACGCTTTAACGGTCTACCTGCGATGAACATCCAAGGTGGCGCGGCTCCGGGCGTAAGTACTGGTGAAGCGATGGCAGAAATTGAAGCCATGGTAGAAAAATTGCCTCCTGGCTTTACGGTGAACTGGAACGGTATCTCTTACGAGGAACGTCTGTCTGGTAACCAAGCGCCAATGCTTTACGCGCTGTCGATTCTGGTTGTCTTCCTTGTACTAGCAGCACTTTATGAGAGCTGGTCAGTACCATTCGCGGTTGTACTTGTAGTGCCTCTGGGTGTGCTAGGTGCGGTACTTGCGGTCATGACTCGCGGTATGGATAACGACGTATTCTTCCAAGTTAGCTTGTTGACCACTGTTGGTCTGGCAACGAAGAACGCGATCCTTATCGTGGAATTCGCGAAGGAATACTACGAGAAAGGCGCGGGCTTGATTGAAGCAACGTTGCATGCGGTACGCGTCCGTCTTCGTCCGATCATCATGACCTCGCTTGCGTTTGGTCTTGGCGTAGTACCGCTAGCGATCAGTGCGGGTGTAGGCTCTGCGGGTCAGAACGCGGTAGGTACAGGTGTACTTGGCGGTATGGTAAGTGCGACCTTGCTTGGTATCTTCTTCGTGCCGGTGTTCTTCGTTGTGGTTGAGCGTTTGTTCGACCGCCGCGCAAGAAAAGAAGCACAAAAAGAGCAAGTGGAATCTACTTCACAACCAACGGCAAGCCAAGAGTAGGACTTAGCGCTAAAGACTAAGTTATACTATTGCTAATAAGTACAAGAAAAGGGCGCTGCGGCGTCCTTTATTTTTGGATTCAATTGGATAGTTTGGGTTTGAAGTGAAATATTGAGCCAAGAGCGTGTGGGAGTTAGATTCCTGATCTCGCCTAGGCTTGTCGGAATGACGGGGTATTGTTCTCTCGGTTATGTTTCTCGTCATTCCCGAAAGCGACGAAGGAGCGCAGTCGGGAATCTCTTGTAAGCACAGGGCCGTTGGCATTGTTGTGCTTAACGAGTGTTGAAAGAGATCCCCAACTCGC
>NZ_JAHGAH010000179.1:0-1583 GCF_030248475.1 Vibrio sp. D173a | reverse complement strand
ACCATTGGGGTCCACTTCTGCTCCCGCAAAGTGCTGATTACGAAGAGTTGAGATCACTGTGGATCTTACTCTTTGTAATAGCGTTCGATTTTTCTCAATCTATACCTATCCTTAAAGTAATTGCATCCACAACAACCATAAGAAAAAGTGGGAGTTTATTATGAACGCATTTATTCAAGGTCTTCCAAAGGTAGAGTTACACTTACATATCGAAGGTTCGCTAGAGCCAGAACTGTTGTTCGAACTGGCACAACGCAACAACATCGACATTCCTTACGAGTCACCACAGGAACTACGCAAAGCCTACGAGTTCGAAGATTTACAGTCTTTCCTAGATATCTATTATCAAGGCGCCAACGCGCTGCGTACGGAACAAGATTTCTATGATTTGACGTGGGCATACCTAGAGCCCTGCAAAGCCGACAACGTTATCCATACTGAGATCTTCTTTGACCCACAGACCCATACCGATCGCGGCATTGAGTTTGAGACGGTCATCAACGGCATTCACCGTGCTATGCAAGATGGTACCGAACAGCTAGGTATTACGTTTCAAATCATTGCGTGCTTCTTGCGTCACCTATCGGAAGAGAGCGCGATTGAAACGCTGCAATCAATCATCAAGCATCAAGACAAAATCATCGGTGTCGGTTTGGATTCTTCAGAGCTTGGTCACCCACCAGAGAAGTTCAAACGTGCTTTCCAACAAGCCAAAGACGCTGGCTTACTGACCGTTGCACACGCTGGTGAAGAAGGCCCTGCGCAAAACATTGTCGACTCTGTCGAGATGCTCAGTGTCAGCCGTGTTGACCATGGTGTTCGCTGCGTTGAGGATGAGTCATTAATGGATGCCCTGATCGAAAGCAAAATGCCACTGACGGTTTGCCCATTATCGAACATTAAGCTGTGTGTATTTGATGAAATGGAGCAGCACAACATTGTCGATTTGTTGCGTAAAGGCGTCGCGGTGACGATTAACTCGGACGATCCTGCGTATTTTGGGGGTTACATGACGGATAACTTCATGGCGGTCACTAATGCTCACCCAATGACGAAGTCAGAACTCGCTCAGTTCACGATCAATGCGATTAACGCGAGCTTCATTAGCGAGGCACTTAAAGCCAAATACCGTGCACAAGTCGCTGATTACTTAGCAATCACTGACTGATAAGTAAACTAGGGCTGGTTCTCTAGTCTTTTTGCTATCTATCTGCAACGGTGGATACATGAAGTTGCAGTTAACCGAGCTCAACATGAAGAACGTTTTAATACTCAGTTGGTCTATGTTCTCTTTATTGGCTGCCTACCATAAGAAAAACATAATGGATATAAGCATTCACTTCACCGTCCGCACATTTGTGAATCACTTAGCAATATCCCTCGCAACAAGTCTCGACTTCACTCTTATACCCAAGTAACCTCGAGATGCTAGGTTCAGCGAGAATGACTTGGTTTGTAGACGCGGCGGCGATTTAAAGATCTAGTCACTCTAAATCAAGAATCGACAACAAAGTATACAAGCCAAGACAGCTCGCCCTTCGGGAGCGTGTCATTGACCCGCTTTTTTATTAAACCAATGGCTG
>NZ_JAHGAH010000178.1:0-43983 GCF_030248475.1 Vibrio sp. D173a | reverse complement strand
CATTGGGGTCCACTTCTATTTATAAACACGCTGCTATTTGCGTAAACCGACACAAAAAAACCCTTGGCATCACACCAAGGGGTTTTCGTTTAAGTTTGCTCTGGATCGCAAAAGCAGAAATTACTCGTCTGCAGGAATGTCCGCAATTTGTTGCAAGCTGTACGCCGTTAACGGGTCTATCTCTTTTACGATTTCTTCAACCTGCTTAATCGCGTCTACAGACGTGCTGGCTTTACGATAGCTCAAATAGATAGGACGGTACCAATCTTCTACGCCAGACACCTTGTGGAGCTGCCCGCTTGCAATAAACGGCTCTACCAGAGACGCTGGTAGGTATGCACTGCCACCTTTCTCTAAAACGAAGTCTAACGCGATACGAGCGGTAGAAGTACGAAGGTAAGGCGCTGGGATTTTCGGGTGACGTTCTGCGTGTTCTGAAGCGAAGCGCGTGCCCCAATCCACATACACGTATTTCTTATCAAACACCGTATCAAGAGAATCTTGCTCGGTAGACACCAACACCAACACCACGTCAGCGACTTTCTTGCAGTTAAGCTCATCCGCTTTGATTTGATCGAAGGCGAACGCCATATCGAGAGTGCGCTCAAGCAGGCTGCGGCTTAGCATCTCACGCCCCATGACTTCAGCCATAAAGCCGTAACCACCAAATGAGTCTGTTACCACACTCAAACAGTTTTGCAGATAAGCGTCCCAAATGTTCGGCGTACCACCCATGGTGAGCTGCAACGCTTTGCCATCTTCAAGGGATAATTCGAGTTTGGCTTGCTGCAAGGTGGTCACCATCACCTCGGCATAGCCTATTAAACGCTCACCTGCGGAGGTCAACTTTATGTTATTTCGATCACGAATAAACAACTGCGTATCGAAATAACTTTCGAGTTGTTTGATGCGTGCGCTCACAGCGGCTTGAGTAATGTACAAGTTCTCAGCAGCTCGTCCGAAGTGACGAACCTTTGCCAGCTCTAAAAATGTTCGAAAGACCTTTACATCCATAAACCATCTCCTGGTCAATATAAAACCAGATTAACAACTAATTAAAATTTTGACGACAAAAAAGTTTTGTTTTTCTTTTGTTAGCTTTGCGCCTAATTTTCGCCGTAATTCATCACATTCATCAATAACGGTTACAGAGGCTGTTGATATGTCTGACACTGAATTTCGTCATGGCAAAAAACGTTTTTACGACAACGTAAAATTCCCACGCGGCTTTGCAAAGTCTGGCGATTTTACTCTTTCAGAAGAGGAAATTCTAACAATTTATGGGGATACTATGCTTGGCCTAGAGTCAGGCGAGTTGACACCTGAGAACAGCGAAGAAAAACACTTCGTAAAAGTTCTGGAAAACCCAGGCAAAGCGAAAACTAAGATCGAGCGCACTTGGCTTAAATACGTACAGCTAGCTCGTGGTCGCAAACGCTTCCACACGCTAAACGGTCGTAACAAACCAGAAGCGTCAGATGACTACGCAGAAGAGAGCCTAGCAGAAGACGATTAATCGACACTGCCAAGTTTTAATGCTTGGCTAAACTGCGGAACGATTCGTTTTGTGGTGTTGCAAAAAACTTTTTCTTTTCCAAAAAGCCCGCAGGTGGAATCCCTTAGGGCTTTTTCATTTTTAATAAACCCATTATTTGGCGAGTACTCACTTCGCCAGCATGGCGACCTTCTTCAAGAAGCTGTCTTTGAGGTGCTCTTGGTCGTACTCTAGATGATAGGTATTGTGGAAGCCCACCTTTAACTCCACGCCATTGCCTCTAAGAAACACGTTATAGCCATCGTAATCAGAAAAGGCTTCTACCCCTTCATACATCTTGCCAAACTCAGAAGGTGTGCCGTTGTTCATCACACATTCGTATGCTTGCAGCACTTTGGTTATGTCTAATTCGTTTCTCATTGCGATTCCCTCAGCAATAAACACTCTTTAATTACGGTTAAGAAAAAAACGCCGTGCTACACCATAGATTGCGTGAGATCATATGTTCGACATTTTTCTTCCCTCTCTACTACGCAGCTCGGTTCAATTTAGCTCGCTCATTCAATCAAAAAACTTAATTTCAGTCATAAATTTTAAACGCTAATCAACTAACCTAACTTCTTTATATAAAAGGGTAACGGCGAGAAGCAAAGGTAAAAACTGTTGATAAAAGCAACATTGGTTAAAGAAAAAGCAAATTTTTGACCTAAAACAATAGCAGATTGTCATCACTTATTTTATAATGCGAATTAATGTTTCAGGACATCTTAAATTCCAATAACTAGGGGCACAAAATGAGACTTATCCCGTTAGCTCAAGCAGCACAAGTAGGCAAGTGGGCAGCAGCACACATCGCTAAGCGCATCAACGACTTCAAACCAACTGCTGAGCGTCCGTTCGTTCTGGGTCTACCTACTGGTGGCACTCCTCTAGCAACTTACAAAGCATTGATCGAACTTTACCAAGCTGGTGAAGTGAGCTTCGAACACGTTGTGACTTTCAACATGGACGAGTACATCGGTATCCCTGCGGATCACCCAGAATCATACCGTTCATTCATGTACACAAACTTCTTCAACCACGTGAACATCCAAGAAGCGAACATCAACCTTCTTAACGGTAACGCGGAAGATCACGAAGCGGAATGCCAACGCTACGAAGACAAAATCAAGTCTTACGGCAAGATCAACCTATTCATGGGCGGCGTAGGTAACGACGGTCACATCGCATTCAACGAGCCAGCATCTTCTCTGTCTTCTCGCACTCGCATCAAGACACTAACTGAAGACACTCGTATCGCGAACTCTCGTTTCTTCGATGGCGACATCAACCAAGTTCCTAAGTACGCACTAACTATCGGTGTTGGTACGCTACTAGACGCTGAAGAAGTGATGATCCTAGTAACTGGTCACAACAAAGCACTTGCTCTAGAAGCAGCTGTAGAAGGCAGCGTAAACCACCTATGGACGGTTTCTGCACTTCAACTTCACCCTAAAGCAGTGATCGTTTGTGATGAGCCTTCACAACAAGAGCTTAAAGTGAAGACAGTTAAGTACTTCTCTGAGCTAGAAGCGGAAAACATCAAAGGTTTCTAATCCTTCGGGTAACAACCAAAAATAAACACTGAATACACAAAACCCGTGAGTCATCACGGGTTTTTTCGTTTTTAAAGATTAGCAGGTTTAAAGGTTTAGGAATTTAAACAACCGCTAGCGAAGCGTTTAATAAGCTTGAATACCAAACTGGCGCAGACGTTTTGGTAACACCTCATCGAGCTTATCTAACTCGCTCAGTTCAACTTCAATGAGGTTGAAGTTATGCTGCTCGTACACCGCACGAATCTTCTCTCGCTCCGCTTCTAACATCTCGCCAGTATCGCTGCCCCAAAACTGCAAATAGACCTTGCCACCTGGTAGGTAGAAATCGCTTGTCACGTCTTGGTCGATCGGCAGCTGACGCTCATAAGTGTGTACTACTCCTGCCAAATACAGCCAGTTATCGATCAGAAGCTCCCCTTTAGAACGAACGTAGTGTCCGTCCAATGTACGGTGTTTGGCTTCAAACTTCTGGCGAAAACTAGAAAATGACTTATCAGTGGAATGGGACTCGGCATCTTGCCCTAAAAACTCAATCACAGACTGCTTGAGACGCTTGTTACGCAGTACTACGTCGTGCCACACCACGAAGGTATTCTGCGACTCTTTATCAGTTCTCTGCTGCCCACCAGCGCGGATTCCGGCTTCGGTCAAACTCCACCCTTCTTCGGATTTGCTGATCCAGCCTAATTCGCTTAACAGCTGGTTCATGCGCTTGGCATTGAGCTTAAGCTTCTCGCCCAACTGGGTTGCGCTATAGGTTTTGCCAGACGTCGCCGCAAGCTCGATGTGCAAGTTGGTCGGCCATACGATGAACTGCCCAAATTTAGGGTGATCGACATACTCACCGCCGAACTTGGCGCCCTCTTCGGTCAAAATCCATTTCTCGTCTTGGCGAACAATATAGCCAGCGCGTTTCAGCTCAGCAAACAGCAGCTTGGCTTCTATCTGACGCATTTTTGCCAGCGCCGACGTCGATATTTTTTCAGACACGATTCATGCCTCCCGCTACTGTTTGAAATAAGGTAAGAACTTGGATATTAACGCATTGATTTGATTGCTTGAAGTAAGAATAGATCGAATATGCTGATAGCAAAAAGCCAGTCTCACAGGACTGGCTTTTGTTTTGTGGAGCGAGGCAGGTTACTTAATAAAAGAAATACAGCCTTGCAGAATCACTAGGTTGACGATGTCGATAAAGAACGCGCCAACGATAGGCATCACCATAAAGGCTTGTGGTGATGGACCAAAGCGGTTAACGATAGAGCCCATGTTCATGACCGCCGTTGGGGTTGCGCCCAGACCAAAGCCACAGTGACCACTTGCGATGACTGCTGCATCGTAGTTGCTGCCCATCACGCGGAACGTCACGTAGTAAGCAAAAACCGCCAAAATCACCGATTGCACCGCCAAAATGATGAGGAACGGGATTGCTAAGTCGAAGATGTTCCACAGTTTTAAGCTCATTAGCGCCATCGCTAGGAACAAAGACAGCGAAACTGTACCAAGAATATCGACCGTTTCCACATCCACTTTGCGTACTTTGGTCACTTCCATGATGTTGGTGATCACCACACCAATAAACAGCGCGTAAACGAAATCTGGAATCATCAACCATTTGATGCCAAAGCTACTCACCCAACCTTCTAAGTAGCCAGCACCTGTGACACACAGCAGGATGATCGACAAGCTCTCGACCACTTTCTTCGCGGTTACGCGGTCTTCTTCGTGCTCGTTGTAAGTCACCAATTCAGGGAAACGTTCGTGAGTCTGGTTGGTGCGCCCGTATTCAGATTCAAGGTTGTGCTTATCAATCAAGCTCTGCGCTACTGGGCTGCCGATGATGCCACCAATCACCAAACCAAAGGTAGCGGATGCCATTGCCACTTCTAAAACGTTGTGCAAGCCATACATGTCTTGGAAGGTTTGCGACCATGCTGCGCCCGTACCGTGACCGCCAGACAGCGTAATCGAGCCTGCAATCAAGCCCATTAGCGGGTCTAAGCCGAGCGCCGTTGCCAAAGATACACCGACCGCGTTTTGGATAAGGATGTACACCGATGCCACAGCTAAGAAGATAAATACCTTAGCGCCGCCTTTAATCAACTGGGTGTAGTTCGCAGCTAAGCCAACGGTAGCGAAGAACATCAACATGAAAGTGTTTTGCAGCGGTAAATCGAAAACTAAATCCACGCCATTGAAATGCATCGCGGTGATCGCACATGCGACAATCAAACCACCCACGATTGGCTCGGGTATATTGAATTTCTTTAAGATCGGTAATTTAGCGTTAACGAATTGTCCCAAGAACAACACACAAATAGCGACGAGAAACGACTCTTGTGGACCGACAGAAATGGCCTGATTCATAAAACCTTTTTGTCTCCTTTTTCTCATCCTTTGAGTAAAAACTCGCAGGTTGAGCGGTATTTAGGCAGGTCAGAGTGCATACTGAACGTAGGTTTTCTAGGGTCTAAGCCCACTAAATTCTCGTTAGATAAGAAAGCAATAGCTCGGATATTCACCCAATTCTCACTCAATGAAAAAACACACTTTTTCACCAAGTTTTGTGGCGCAATTTTCTCGTTTTCATCGCCCTTCTCAACTTATGAGAAGTGAACAATTTTTTGCCAGCTTTTGAGGGCAAAAACGTATGCGATTGCGCGCAAATTTTGCGTGAAACTCCGATGCCAACTTTGGCGAAATGTCATCAACAAAAGAGATTGAGAAAATAACTCAAGAAGATTAGCGCTTTCTATCTCACCCTTAAGGTGTTATACATATATATAACACCAACCCAGCCAAGGAAACCAATCATGACGCATTGGCATGATCGCCAACCGATTTTCCGTCAGTTGGCTGACCAGATCACCCAGCAAATATTGCAAGGCACCTGGCAAGAGGGCGAAGCTTTGCCTTCGGTACGCAGTGTCTCTGCGGATATGAAGATCAATCACCTGACGGTCATGAAAGGCTATCAGTTATTGGTTGATGAAGGATTGGTTGAGAAGAAACGTGGGCAAGGCATGTTTGTCGCCCAAGGTGCAAAAAAACAGCTGCTTGCTGATGAAAAAGCACGTTTCCTTGAACAACAAATTCCGCAGATCGCCGACACACTCCAACGTCTGGATATGTCACTTGATGAATTTATCCAACAAATCCAAACACATATTGAAGGTGACCAATGAGCGCATTAGTCAGTGTAAAACACGTCTCCAAGCAATATCGTCAGCAGGGTGAAGCGCTGCATGACGTGAGCTTTGATCTACAAGCGGGTCAGGTGCTTGGCTTGCTAGGTCATAACGGTGCGGGTAAATCGACTCTCATTAACGCCCTACTCGGTGCACACGAATATCAGGGCACCATTCGCATCAACGGCTTTGAGCCAATCATGCAACGCGACAAAATCATGCCGAGCTTATCTTACATTTCGGATGTGAACGTTCTGCCAAACTGGATGACGGTTGCTCAGCTGCTCGATTACACCGAGGGCGTACACCCAGGTTTTAATCGCAGCAAAGCCGATGCCATGCTTCGTCAAACCGATATCAAGCCGCGTGCACGCATCAAATCCCTATCGAAAGGCATGAAGGTGCAATTGCACTTGGCTGTCGTCATCGCGACCAATACGCAGATTCTGATTCTAGACGAGCCAACGCTTGGCCTGGATTTGGTTTATCGCGATACCTTCTACCGTCATTTGCTGGAATGGTTCCACGATGGCGAGCGTGTGTTGATCATAGCGAGCCATGAAGTATCGGAAATCGAACACCTACTGACGGACGTGCTGATCCTTAAACACGGCCGACCTGTTCTGCAAACCTCAATGGACAGCATCAGCGAAGATTACTTCATTCTTGATGCCAGTGATGAGCATCGCGCACAAATCGAAGCGCTGAAACCACTGTCATCGCAAAAGGGCTTGGGCACGACTAAATGGTTGCTGTCATCACAATACGCAGAACAAGTTGCAGGGCTGGGTAATGTGTTTGGCGTCAAGCTTGCGGATCTGTTCTTAGCATTGCAGAAGGAGGCAGCATAATGAAATCGATTGTCGCGATGTTGCGTAAAGAATGGCTAGAGAACCCATTGGTTACGCGCGTGCCATTATTTATGTTTGCCTGTGGCGTGCTGCTGTTTGTCAGCTTAATGAGTAGCTCGACACTGCAACACAATATGTTCTTCCAAATGAGCTTTGGTGGTGATGTCAGTGATATCCACAAAGAGCTCGGTGATGACGTCAACATGCTGATCACAGGTGGCATTGGTTTGTTGTCTATCCTGCTTGGCACTCAATACTTCCCAAGAACGCTACGTAAAGAGCGCTCAGAGGGCAGTATCATGTTTTGGCGCAGTATGCCTGTCAGTGACGTAAAAACCCATCTGGTGAAGCTGGCGTTTGGTTTATTGGTGATTCCATTGGTGTGTTCGGTATTGGTTTTCGCTGCGGACTTTATGCTGTGGATGTTGAATGTTTCAACTGACCACCAGTTGGCGTTGTTGTATCGCCAGGCATCATTGGGTTTCGTGCTGCTGAACTGGATTGAATTTTTACTTCGAATGGTAGTGGCTGGCGTGTTGTTATTGCCGCTTGCACTGACCGCAATGGCAATCTCACAGAAAGTGAACTCACCACTGTTGGTCATCTTGATTGGTATTTACGCGCTACGCTGGATGCCGATTGCGATGTTCAACTTCTATGGACTGGATGATTTCTTCTCAGCGATTTTCTATCTACCGCTGCACGCGATTCTTGCACCAAACCCGTTCAGCGCGATTCCAGATGCAGGTTGGATGAACGTTGGGATTTACGCCTTCATCGGTGTGCTTGCTTGGACGGCTAGCATCAAGTTCAGCCGCACTGTGAACTAACAAGCACAAGCAAAACAAACCCATCAAAAGCGAGGTACTGTCCTCGCTTTTTTATTTCCGAACCCATTTTATTTCCGCACCCAGGCAGCATTTGCGCTAAACCACTTTGACTAAACTAGGTAGCAAAGCGTCGATGTTTTTCACTTCATCGAACTGAGCCAACTTTCGCTTTATCTGCTCTGCTGGCAGCGGTTGTGCTCTTGCGATGTAGCGATTTTTCAACAGAAACGCCACTTGATCCCATTGTTGTAAATGGGAATGGGCCATCAGCAGGTATTGTGAGATAACGTCTTGCTGCGCGTGACTTCCCCCCAGCTTGCTGTGCAAATCTCTCACCTGGTTAATCAACTCAATGCAATGACGGTAGTTCGAACTGTGGTACGCCTTGATGGCCTGCATCAACTTGCTGCCTGTCATAAACTCCACTTCCTGAGTTTGTAGTGGCGAACTGATAATTTGCGTTATATTAGCATCTAACTGGTCATGATGATCGGTTTTCGCTAACACCATGGCATTGTGAATTTCAGTAAACATGATAGTGCTGTCGGCCGAAATCTCTAGCGCTCCGGCACTCAATCGATTCCAACGTTCTCCAACATCAGCTCCCATGAACTCCAAGCGAGCCAGCAACGAAGCTGCGTTTTGAATATCAAGGTATATCGAAGACTCTGCAGGATAGATGTGCTGATCAAACAAAGCCAGGGCATCATCAATATTACCTTCCTCAAGATGGAACAACGCAAGGTGCCACCAAAGGTGACCTCGAAAGGCATTGTGATTCGCAAATGTACTCGCATGACCTTGCAAGAACTCGATGCCCTCTTTCGCCTCGCCTTGCATCTCAAAAATATGAGCCATCGTATGCTTGGCGATTAGATCTTGATGGTTCAACCCTAACGTCTGGCGCGCAAATGCTTCGGCCAATTCATATTCCCCCGCCTCTTCGAGTGCAAAGGCATGAGCGGCGGCAAACATCCAATATCCTGGTGTCTGCTCATCCCAGTAGGGTAAAACTTGCAAAGAAACTTGCAGTGCCCGTTGCTTTTGGCCAAACCAAAATGTTTGCCCCGTAAATTGGCGATAGGCAATGATATCCAAAGGCCAAAGACTCAGAATATGTTGCCATGTATCCAGAGCCCCCTTCAGATTGCTTTGGCTCCATTGTTTCAACGCATGCATGTGCAGCGCTTCACGTTTGGTTGCCGATTGCGCGAACTTATCCAACTGTGTAGCCATTTTAGCCACGATGGGTAAAGTAGAACGACGCCCATCACTCGCATGGCTGTACGCCTTAAAAATCCATCCCATCATAAAGTCCGGATAGCGCAGTAGCAGCTGATCGAGATCGCTCATTGCACTGGGAAGAAAGGTCAACGTATCTTCGAGAATCCGTTCAAATTGTTCTGCGCCTGCGGCATCAATGCCGTTCATCTCTAGCGCTCTTTTGTCTTTAATCATTACATACCTACCAGTAGATAGTTATTGGATTTAAAATAATACCCGCACTTATCGCGGGTAATATTATGAAAATATTAGCGTTTAAGGAGTGCGAGACAACTCGCCTTCACGCTACGAATGTAATCAGCATCTTTAAACTGAGAAAGTAACATACTGCCTTCCAGCGCAACAAAGATTAGCCTTGCAACTTGGGCGGATTCCACTCGTAAGCCAAACTCTCCATTTTCTGCACCCTGATCAATGATTTTTTGTAGCCATTGCTCATTCGTTTGTACAAAGCGCGACAGCAGCCCTTCTAGACCATCTGCCAAAGAGTAAAAGTCAGAAGCGTACATGCCACACAAACACAGCTTATCTTGCTCGCGTACACCAATAAAAATATCAGCCAACGCTTCAATTTTTTCCTCAGCACTGCTTGGTTGGCTCTCGATCTGAATTAACGCCGCTTCGTAGTTTGCGAGATAGCGTTCAAACACCGCTTCCGCCAAGTCTTGCTTGGTTTTGAAATGGTAGTGAATACTCGCGGTCTTGATACCCAGTTCATTTTGGATATCGCGAAAGCTAAAACCATTAAAACCTCGGCTTTGTATGTAGCTTTCAGCAAGGTCGGCAATCTTTGCAGCCGTTGGGCTAAGTTCTTTCATGTGGCTTCCACCTTAAACATTTTCGCAAAAGATAGCATGCCCTCACAAATCTGTCTACCTACCGATAGGTATTGTTTATTTTTCAAAAAAGACTTAACCTACCTATCAGTAGATAATCAACATCAAGGGCAAACAATGAAATACGATTTTATTATTATCGGAGGCGGTTTAAGCGGTCTCTACACTGCAGCGTATCTAGAGAAAACAGAGCATAGCTACTTGCTACTTGAGGCAAGAAGCAGACTCGGTGGTCGAATTATTTCTTCTGCGAGCTTGGCTGCACACAGTCAAAGTGACCAATTTGACCTCGGTCCATCGTGGTTTTGGCCCAACATGAACCATCGCGTCATGAGGCTTGTCGACAACTTATCGCTGCCCATCTTAGAGCAGTACGAAACTGGCGATATGTTAATCGAACAAGCCGGGTAGGCTGGTATTCGTCAAGTTTCGAATCAATTTTTTTCTTCTCCTCAATCCATGAAGGTATCGGGTGGCATGGCGCAATTGGTGGCAGGAGTAGCAAAGTTACTCAACCCAGAAAACATCAAATATGGCCATCAAGTACACGCAGTAAGCCATACTGAAGCTCAAGGTTATAGCGTCGATGTTACCCACCAAGCAGAGCAGTTGACTTTAGAGAGTGAGAACATCATCTTTGCGCTCCCTCATCGTTTGATTGCTAATAACATCCGCTTTACGCCAGCCCTTCCAGAAACGGCGTTGAACGCGCTGGACAAAACGCCCACATGGATGGCCGCTCACGCGAAATTCTTCGCCATTTATGACCGACCTTTCTGGCGTGAAAACGGATTGTCTGGTTACGCAAACAGCCAAGTTGGTCCATTGGTGGAAATTCATGACGCCAGTGCTGAAAATGGTCATGCCGCCCTGTTCGGTTTTATCGGTTACGATGCTCAAGCTCGCGCGAAGTTAGGCGCTACCGAATTGAAAACCATGGCCGTTGAGCAACTAGCGCGACTCTTTGGTCCTGAGGCCTATAACGTCACGGAAGTAAAACTGCTGGACTGGTCGAAAGAGGCATACACAGCGGTTGAAAAGGATCACACCATGCCAACTCATCATCCACGTTATGGGCTCAACGCATCACTGGAGCAATTAAGCCAGCAGGGCATGTACTTTGCGGGAACGGAATCGGCAAAAGAGTTCGGCGGATTTATTGAGGGCGCATTAGAAGCAGCAGAGAGTGTGATCGAACAGCTCGCCGCTCGTTAAATTGCATTATCCATTCATTTATGGGGAGATTACTGCTCCCCGTAACCCAATCGTCCCTTACTTCTACTTCTACTTCTACTTCTACTTCTAAAAAATATTGTGATAGTACTTCTGGCGGGTTAAGTCCATAATCCCACGCTCAACGAGCATCGAGCTCTTATCCTAAAACCATTAAGTAGAACAACAGCAATGACAGCACAGTCAACGGTCATTCTTGGACTGTATAACCCTAAAGATCCAACCAATGTGGGCGCGGTGATGCGCGCAGCAGGGTGTTATGACGCCACGCAAGTTCGTTATAACGGCACTCGCTATAATCGCGCGGCAAAATTCCGAACCGACACCAAGAACATGCACGAACGTATCGATTTGGTTGAAATGGACGATCTCACTGCTCACCTTGCTGAAGACGTGAAAGTGGTGTGTGTTGAGTTGGCCGTCGGCGCTACAGCGTTGCCTCTTTTTGCACACCCAGAAAACGCGGTGTATATCTTTGGCCCTGAAGATGGCTCACTTCCGCAAGAGGTTGTCGATAAGGCCGATCACGTGGTGTATGTACCCACCAATGGCTGCATGAACTTGGCGGCAACAGTCAATGTTGTCTTGTATGATCGTTTGGCGAAAAACCTTGGCACGATTGACGACCATCAACAAGTGATGGCTAACCGAGACAACAAGAATCGATTGAAGGTCAAAGACTGCGTAACAGCGCAATAATTTAGATTCGGTACTGCTGAATAAAAAAAGAGCCTATATCGAAATATAGGCTCAAAGCAGTGAAAAAGTGTGCGTGATTTTTGATTAACGTTTTAGTTATGCAACGATAGCTGAAACTTTCACCGCATCGCTAATGGTGCGGTAGTTTGGAGAGAACTGCTGTACGCTCGCAATGACTTCGTCATAATCAGCCTGAGTCCCCTCACCTTTTACTTCAAATTGAAATTGGATTTCATCAAAGCCAACCGGCGCTTCTTCGCTCACATTTAGGAAGCCACGTAAATCCAAGGCACCTTTGATGGTTAGTTTCACAGCGTCTAGCTTGATACCACGAGCACTCGCACCCGCAACAAAACCCACCATCATGCAACCAGCCATGCCGCCCAATAGGTAATCTTGAGGTGTTGGGTATGCATTGTTGCCCAATAGCTCTTCTGGTTCACCAACTTCGAAACTGAAGTCTTTGACGATTTCTTTTCCGCCAACCTTTTGATTCAAAGTACGGATTTCACTGTGAACGCCGCCTTTCCATTCGGCAACAATGCCGTATTCAGAGATCGCCTGCGTTGCGTCTTCAGTGATCACTTGAGTGTAAGCTGCTAGGTCATCGAGTTTAATGCCGTTTAGTGGTGAGTTATCCATGATATGTCCTTGTTATTATTTGATGTCGTGTTTACTACTGAATTTTTAATTGGGGCCTTTAGGGATGGGGTGAAAGGCCCCAATTTGCACGTTTAGTGAGGTTAGTTACGGCCAGCCATTACGCCGCCGTCGACGTTAAGTACTGTGCCAGTTACCCAAGATGATTTGTCTGACAGTAAGTACTCAATCGCGTCCGCCACATCTTCTGTTGAACCGATACGGCCGATTGGGTGGAAGTCATTGAAGCCTTGTAGTGCTGATTCGATTTCTTCTTCCGCGATAAATGACTTGTAAATCGTCGACATTACAACAGCTGGTGCTACAGCATTTACGCGTACGCCGTGATCACCAAGTTCGATTGCTAGGTTTTTCGTCAGAGCATGAAGACCTGCTTTTTGCATTGAGTACGCTGATGATGGCGTTGCTTTAATTGCTTGGTGAGCCCACATAGAACCGATATTTACGATCGCACCGCCACCGTGCGCTTTCATGTTTTTCGCCACGGCCTGAGTGATGAAGAAAAACGCGCGGTTCATGTCTAGTTGTAGGTCGTAATCACGCTCTGAGTGGTCAAGGAAATCAACTGGTTTGAAAAAGCCAGCAGCATTAACCAAGTAACCAATATGACGTTTTTCAGCATTCAATTGTTCGATGAAGCTTTTCACTGCACTTGGGTCATACAGGTCAACTTGAGCGGTCTCTACCTGACCTTTGGTCACACTTTCTAAATCCTGTTTTGCTTCAGCGAGGTTGTTTTTATCGTGTGAAAGAATCATAACAGGTACACCAGCTTTAAGAAGTCGTTCTGCTGTCGCTTTACCCATACCTGATGAGCCGCCTACGATAAGTGCAATTGAAGATGTGTTGAACATAATACGTTTCCTTTCCCTTATTTAACTACCTACTAGTAAGTAGGTGGTGTTTTTATTAAAAAAGGAGGTGGTTTGGGGCCCAGCTCCTCGTCAGTGGTTGCTACTTTAAGATCATATTATTTTTACGTCAACAACTTTATCTACCTACTGGTAGATATATTTTATCATTTATTTATTATTCAATACTTTAATGCTAAATATTTTTTATTTAATCCGCTCAAATCATCAATAAATACAAAAAAGGCCACAGATAAACTGTGGCCTCTATAAGCATTTTTATCAATCTAACCAAGGAACGAGATGTAGCCCTGTAGAATGATCAAGTTAACGATGTCGATAAAGAATGCACCAACAATCGGCACAACCATGAACGCTTGTGGTGATGGACCAAAGCGGTTAACGATTGAACCCATGTTCATTACCGCGGTTGGGGTTGCACCCAAGCCAAAACCACAGTGACCGCCTGCAATAACTGCTGCGTCGTAGTTGCTACCCATCACCTTGAACGTTACGTAGTAGGTGAAGATAGCCAGAATCACTGACTGCACGCCTAGAATCACCAAGAATGGGATCGCTAGATCGAAGATGTTCCATAGTTTCAAGCTCATCAAAGCCATCGCTAAGAACAGGGACAGCGATACCGTACCTAACATATCGACCGTTTCGGCATCGAGCTTACGAATCTTGGTCACTTCCAAGAAGTTAGTGATGATCACACCGATGAACAACGCGTAAACGAAGTCTGGAATCATCAACCATTGGATGTCGTAAGTGCTCACCCATTGTTCTACGTACTTAGCACCGGTTACACAGATCAATAGGAAGAACAGTTTCTCAACCACTTTTTTCGCGGTTACTTTGTCTTCTTCGTACTCGTTGTATGTCACCAACTCTGGGAATTTCTCGTGGGTTTTCGCATCTCGACCACCACGTCCATACTCAGATTCGATGTTGTTCTTTTCGACCAGACGCTGTGCAACCGGACTGCCGATGATACCACCGATGATCAAACCGAATGTTGCTGACGCCATCGCGATTTCCAATACGTTATTCAAACCGTAAACGTCTTGGAAAGTTTGTGACCACGCCGCACCTGTGCCGTGACCACCTGACAGAGTAATCGAACCAGCGATAAGCCCCATCAGCGGATCTAAACCCAATGCCGCTGCCAGTGAGACACCGACACCGTTTTGAATGATGATGTAGAACGACGCGACGGCTAAGAAAATGAAAACCTTAGCGCCCCCTTTCATCAACTGAGTGTAGTTTGCTGCCAAACCAACAGTAGCAAAGAACATCAGCATGAATGTGTTTTGCAACGGTAAGTCGAACTCCAAGTCGACGCCGTTAAAATGAAGAGCAGTAATGATGCAGGCGACAATTAAGCCCCCGACAATCGGCTCAGGTATGTTGAATTTCTTTAAGATCGGTAGCTTAGCATTAATGAAATGCCCCAGGAAAAGCACACTGATCGCAACCAAAAAGGACTCCAGTGCACCTACAGATATTAAATGATTCATATCGCCTCTTATTATTGTTCTCTTCATCCTCCGTAATGATTGAGTGTTAGTTTAACCTTCGCTCAATAGCAAATTTTCTCGCTATATTTTTTCGAAAATACTCAAAGGTTGTGTTAAATGCGCCTTAGGCTAGTTTAAGGGACGGTCGTTAAGCGATGTTCTGATTTACGCGCTATTCGCAAGCCCTAAAATGTAAAAGGAGCCTGTTAAGCTCCTTCTTATCCTCTTCATATACAAACAGAAATGACTGATTGCAGAAAGTGGATATCGTGTTGTGAGTATTGTCGAGTGACACTTTCTGAACCGCTGTCGGGCTCCCTTACTTAAACAGAAAGTGATCATCACTATCGAGCAAAGTTCCTCCCGTCATAACGAATAGAGCGCCGAAGTGGCGCTCTAACATCTGGGTTTGCTTGTATCCCATCGTAGTTCAAAAACTCTGACTCATGGTGTTTGGAACGAGCCGAATCCCGGGAAATTCTCAAGCTTGCAACAAGTGTTCTCGTTACAACGGAGCGAGATTATAACATATCGCTGAAAATTTTCCTCATTTCAGTGATATTCGCCACTTTCATAGTTTGCTTCAACAATGATCAACTGCCCAATATCATTACTACAGATAAAAACGCGAAGCGACTCAAACTTGGCTTCATCACACATGTAGCTTTGTGGGAGGAGCCGTTTATCAATGGTACCTTACTCGATGAAATTGATAGGGGTTACTGGCGCAATAGCAAAGAGCTCTTCCAATTCAATGATGGCAACGCCCGAGATAATTGGCTGCATTGCTTGCAACACAATGAACTAAAAGAAAAATAATCGCGTAAAAAGAGGAGAACAACCAACGATGAGCTCAACCATGACCAAACTTACCGTATTTTATGATGGCACTTGCCCCTTATGCGCTAAAGAGATGAAAGCGCTAAAACAACGTGATGCCAAGCAGCAAATCAAAACCGTCGACATCTACAGCGAGGCTTTCGCCGATTATCCGCAAATCGATCCTGAGCAAGCCAATACCATTTTGCACGCCCTCAACGAGAAAGGGGAGTTGCTGCTTGGGTTGGATGTCACTCATCGAGCATGGCAACTGGTTGGTCGCGGTTGGATGTACGCACCACTGCGTTGGCGCATGGTCAAACCCCTTGCAGATTGGCTATACCTCAAGTTTGCCAAAAATCGCTACCGCGTCTCTTATTGGTTAACGGGCACTTCTCGCTGCAATAATGATTCGTGTTCACGTTAATTGTGATCCTGCTTTAAAATGCTACGACCTTAGTCTAGATTTATAAATTTCCAGCACTTCTGATTGATTAACTCGGTTAATCTCTAAGCATTACAACAATAAGTATTAATGATTGTATCAGGCAAGCTTGTTCAGCTTGTTACTTGTAACGCTGCGCCGAGAGAAGGACATCTCTATGAATCTGACGATCAGAAAACGACTATATATCCTTTCAATAATTCCAATTCTAACCATGGCAATAGGCATGATGTGGTTTACCTATCTGCAAACCACGGCCTATAACGAACAAGAAATTGAGCAGACTCGAAGTCAAATGATGGAGATGAAAAAAGCTGAGCTCAAAAACTACGTTCAACTCGCTCGCTCTGCTATTGAGCCATTGCTCGCTCAAAACGCCCCACTAGAAGAAGCATTGCCTATTTTGCAGCAGTTGGAGTTTGGCCAATCCGGCTACATCTTTGGCTACGATTCAAAAGGCGTTCGCGTTGTGACGGGTCAAAACACCAAAGGCATCGGAGAAAATTTCTATAACTTGCAAGACAAGAAAGGCAATTACCTGATTCAGGATTTGCTCAACAATTCCACAACCGGTGAGTTCACGACTTATTACTTCCCGAAACTCGGTCAGAGCGAAGCACTACCGAAACTGAGCTACTCGGTGTTTATTCCTGAATGGGATTTGATGCTGGGTACAGGCTTCTACACTGACGATATCGACGCCATTATCGCGAGTATGGAAGACTCAGCGCATCAAGCCTTGAATACCACACTGACAGCAATCGCCCTGTTCTGTGTCTCGATTGCCGCCATCGTTGCGATCTTCGCGGTGTTCGTTAACCGCAGCATCATGAAGCCGATTGAACAGTTTGATGCTTCGATCCACTCTTTCGCACAAGGCGATGCAGACTTAACCGCACGCATGGAAGAATCAAGCGTACCGGAGTTCACCCAGCTTAGTCGCAACTTCAATACCTTTGTTAAGAGCCTACAAAGCATCATCAAGAGCGTTAGCCACGTAGGGCAAGAAGTGGTTTCAGAAACCAATCACATGTCACAGCGAGCTTCTCAGGTGGATGAGCTGGCGTCTGGCCAACGAGAAGAGACGGAACAAGTCGCTGCGGCAATGACTGAAATGACGGCAACAGCGCACGAGATTTCAAGCAACGCTAACCAGGCAGCACAATCCGCCAAGGACGCCGATGAAAACTCACAGCAAGCGAAGCACATTGTTGATTCAGCAGCGAACTCCGTCGAAGCGCTCGCTTTAGAAGTTTCAGAAGCCAGCACGGTGATTTCTCGTTTAGAGAGCGATGTACAAAACATTTCTTCTTCGCTAGAAGTCATTCAAGACATTGCCGAGCAAACCAATCTATTGGCACTAAACGCAGCCATTGAAGCAGCACGTGCAGGTGAACAAGGTCGCGGCTTCGCAGTCGTTGCCGATGAGGTTCGTAAACTGGCGAGTCGCACTCAAGACAGCACAGGCGAAATTCACCAAATGATTGAGCAGCTGAAGTCTGGCTCGGATGCGGCAGTGAAAGCAATGGGCTCAAGCCAAGCGCGTGGTGAAGCTACGGTTGAAGAGGCAAGAGCTGCCTCTGCCGCACTGCAAGAAATCCAAGCCGCAATTGCTAACATCATGGATATGAACACGCTGATCGCTACGGCAACCGAAGAGCAAAGCCAAGTTGGGCAAGAGATTTCACAGCGCATCGAAGTGATATCTCAACAAAGCAGTCAGTCGGCAAGCCTTGCGAATCAAAACCGTGCAGGCAGTGGCAACCTTAACCACAAAGCCAACGAGCTGTACGACTTAGTCGGTCGCTTTACGGTCTAGAGCTTTACTCTAGCACTCAACATGCAAACAGCGACGCCAAAACGTCGCTGTTTTTATTTCTGCTATCGTAATGCGACTTAGCTATAATGCCGCCAACGTAGCACCTACAAGGGCAAAACAAGATGATTATTATGACCACCAACTTCGGTGATATCGAGATTGAACTGAACCTAGAGCGAGCACCTGTTAGCTCAAAGAACTTCAAAAAATACTGTGAAGATGGCTTCTACGACGGCACCATTTTCCACCGCGTTATCGACGGCTTTATGATCCAAGGTGGCGGTCACACCGAAGACATGGCAGAAAAGCCAACGCGCGCTCCGATCGCGAACGAAGCAAACCGTGGTCTAAAGAACCTTGTTGGCACTATCGCAATGGCGCGTACCGATGCACCACACTCTGCAACAGCTCAGTTCTTCATTAACTTGGAAGACAATGATTTTCTAGACCACACTGCAACCACCAACCTAGGCTGGGGTTACGCGGTGTTTGGTAAAGTGACCGCGGGTATGGATGTCGTAAACCGTATCGCGAAAGTGAAAACGACCTCTAAACTTGGTCACGATGATGTGCCATGCGATCCAATCATTATTGAGAAAGTGACAGTCAGCGAATAAGCCCATTCGCCTCTTCGGAGAAATCGTCGCTCCAAAACTAAGAAAGCGCCTAATGTCTTATGACCTAGGCGCTTTTTGTTTTTATTGCTGAAAAAAATGAGCAGCGAGTTTACAGTGTAAAGAGTGAGCAGTTCTAGCGATTACATCCCTTTGAACAAACTTTGAGATGCACGGCTCGCAGGGAGCTTGTTTTCTCCAACGTGAACAAACATTCTGCCTGCAAAGTCTTTGTTTACTTTGCTAATTTTGCACACTTGCACCACGCTTGAACGGTGCACTTGCCAGAACTGTTCTGGGTTAAGCTGCCCTATCAACTCTTTCAACGATGTACGAATCAAATACTCCTGCACTTTGCCTTGTCCTTGTTGTGCATACACAGAAACGTATTTTTCTTCCGCTTTGAAATACAACACATCAGACGTGGCAATCAGATGAATATCTTCCCCTTGCGTCGCTTTGATCCACTGAAGATATTGCGGCGTTTGTGGCGCGGATAATTGTTGTAACTGTTCTAACAGGCTGCTCATCTGCACATTACTGCTTTCTTGCTCTCGCTTAGCAAGGCGTGCTTTCACTCTTTCACACGTTGTCAGGAGGCGCTCATCCGAGATAGGCTTGAGCAAATAATCGGCGGCATTTTGTTCAAAGGCTTTGATGGCGTAATCATCGTACGCAGTGACAAATACAATCAAAGGTGGGTTGGCGAGTTGATTGAGTTTTTGCGCTAATGTCATACCATCCAAAACTGGCATACGAATATCAAGAAACGCAATGTCAGGTTGGCTTTGCTCAATGGCTTGCAACGCTTGTTCACCATCCGCGACTTTGGCTATCACCTCTAGCTCAGGCCACACTTCAGCTAGGCTTTTATCTAGATGACGCCTCAATAACGGTTCATCATCAGCAATAATCGCAGTAAACCCAGTATTCATTTATATCTTTCCCTAATCACGATTCAATTGGCCAACTCAAGCGAATACAAACGCCACCTTGAGCAGACTCACTAATGGAGACCTCTCCCTTACCTAAAAACAAAGCTTCAACTCGCTGCTTGAGATTACTTAAACCCACGCCAGAGCCCATGTGCCCACTAACGTGATTCAAGCCAACACCAGTGTCTCTGACTTCAATCTGCAAGTTCTGTTGTTCGCGCTTAATCTGCAAACTCACTTCGCCACCTTCACGCTTTGGCTCAATACCATGGATGATGGCGTTTTCGATTAAAGGTTGGAGCATCATCGGCGGTAATTCGGTTCTGCCTAACCCCTCTTCCACCTCAATCTTGTAACGCAGTCGATCACCCAAACGAGTTTGTTGGATGCCTAAGTAAGCCTCAAGTAACGCCGTTTCATCGTCTATGGTGGTGCGTTCTTCACGTGAGCTTTTGAGCGTCGCGCGCAGCAGCGCGGTTAACTGTTCTAGCATTAGCTTGGCTTTATCGACATCTTGCGACATGAGCGCACTGATATTTGCCAAGGTATTGAATAAGAAATGCGGTTCAATCTGGCTTTGCATCTGCTTAAGCTGACTCAGCAACAGCGCACGATCTTGCTCTGCTTTCTCGCGTTTGATGGCTTCCAACTCTCGTTGAGCGATTGCATGTTGCTCGCGTGAGTAGAAATAGAAAAAGCACATGGCACTGAATAACAACCCCATGAGACCAACCGACAGCATACTTGAAATACCAAAGTATTCCCCAAGCCAAAGCTGGGCGTTCACCACACCAAACAATAGGCATGCTGTCAGCGAGATAGCCACTTCCGCCAAACGAGGAATGGTAGGAAACAGGCGGTCGACAAGCCATGAGAAGAAGATAGCCGAATAGCCAAATCCAAAGCTAACCGCTACATGAATGTAAAATGGACCGCCCCAAACCGAGAGCGTCATTGCTGCGATAAAGAGACAAAATGCCGTGGTCACTAATAAGCTACGCGGCCATCCACTTTTCACCACTGATTTTGCTGAACACATTTAGAATTTCCCTTTGATGTTAAATACAATCATATGCTTATCATTGATTTGTGCGTAAGCAGATTGGTCGTCTCCGGTTAAAAAGCGTGCGGCAACTTCCACTTCTACACTTTGATCGCCAGTATAAATCCATCGGTAGTTAAGCCACTGCGTGACGATCACACCGCCATCTTGCGGCGACAGCATGACATCCAACGTGGGGGTTACATCACTTAGCCAGCCCATATCCGCTTTACCGTTCCATGCAGCCCATGCTTCTAAATCCCAACTCCAGTGCAGCATTACGTTATGCTGAACGATATTGGCATGCTGAAACCCTTGGGCGTAGCTTGTCGCAAGTAGAGGTACATTAGGATCAGAGATCTGAGAGAGAAATTCGCCACGCTCTATTGCTTGTTGCCATTCGCTTTTCGACCATGCTCGGCTGTCGTACCAATATTCCGCAATCACGTTGTGTCCGGCTTGGTTTGCCCAGTTCAGTCCAACTAAGGCTTGGAATGCGCTGCCCTGCTCCTCAACCGAAACGGGTTGGTAAAGATCATCCTGCTGAAACTGATAGCCGACACTTTGCTTTTGCCACAGCATTGAGCCGTGCATGGCGATGGATTCATCCCACACGGCAATGGCACTGGCTCCGAGTAAACCTCGGCGCACATCATCGTAATAACCAATAAGTTGATACTCGGTGTCACCCACCAGCGCATAACGGCGAATACCAATACCTTGTTGCTCTGCGGCTTGATCAAGTGCACTTTGGTCTTGTTGCCCCCAGCTTGAATCGGTCGCAATGACGGTCCATTCGCCGGCCATATCGTAGTGTGAAAGTGAAAACACGCCCGCGCCCTCTTCTGCGACTAAGCCAACCGGGTTTTGTCGATAAGGCTTAAACAGATCCAAAGGTCGGTAGCCATAACCCACGCCCCAATCCACGCACAACTTACCCAAACTCACATCAAGTGTGGTATCACCGACTTGCCACTCCCCTAGCCAAGCCAGCTCTCTAACCAACAATTGGTTATCAGCTTCACTCCACCAATCACTCTTTCCTTGTTGATTGAGGTACAAACCTTGGCTATACAGAGCGAACAAACCACTGAAGTTCTGATAATTCACCTGCACATCCAACAGTGCATTAAGTGAATCACGAGAACTGCCCTGCGCCTGCATAAATGCGCTGTCACGCTGCTTGGCAGTTTCGTAACTGACAGCCCAATCCCACTCAAAACTCAGCTCATCATTGGCAAAAGCAGGGGCTGACGCGCCCACACACAATGAGGCAGCAAGCAACAAACTGGTGCTTTTGTTAAGGTTAGACTGGTGCGATTTCATGTGACTTCCTTGCTCGTTTTCATGGTTCTATTTACGAAGCTCGGGCTAAAGCTGAGTCGTATTGGCTTTAGGCAGATAGCTTGGGTTGTAGAACTTATTGTCCAGCTGCCAAGGCACGATTTCTTGATACTCGATAACGGTCTTTTTGCTCGGCTGAATGCTATCAAGCAAGGTCATCTCACTGACGTAGTCTTCACCGTTGTCGGTTGCACGTCCGTATTGCGCTTGCTTGGCGAGTTTGCCAGAGCGCAAGTAAAGATCGGCTTTGATTGGAAACGCATCTTGCTCAGACAACCACAAGTCGATCTTCTGATAGCTCGCCCCTTTGGTCTTCGCGGTTAGAGCAAGATGATAAGCCGCGACACTTTCTCCGTTCACCGAAACGGTTTCTGTCGCTTTCCATTCACCTTGATAATCTTGGCTCCACGTCAGGGTTGAGATGTCGCCGATAGACGCTTCCCCAAGCAGCTTTTGCATCGGCGTAATACGAATCGGACGGCGGCTCTTAGGCATTTGCAGCCAGTAGTTGTCGCCCATCATCAGCATCTTTTGCCCAGCTTCGACTGCTGATTTGAACACCACCAGCGATTCACGATTTGGACGCGTGTACACGTGGTAAAGGCGGGTTTTATCTAACTCTTGGTCTTGATATAAGCGCACCAGAGACACCACTTTGGAGGAATCATCGTGCAAGCGGTAGCTATCCGCTTTTTCAATCAATTGCGCGACTTGCTGTGCATCTAGCGGTGTTTCATTAGCACTGGCATTCATGCTTGCAACGCCAGTTACCGTCAGCAATGCAATTGGTAATAGTGATTTGAAATTAAACATAAATCAGTGCCTCCGTAATTGGCTTGTTCACCCCTTTGCGCGCCGAGAAAAACGCCGCAACCAAACAAATCATCAATACTGCGAATCCTGCAACAGCCACCAGCTCCCAAGAAAAGTAAATCGTCAATGGATAACCTTCTGTACGTCCTGGCGGTGGCGGCATTTGCACATCCACTACCGTCAGTAAGACGGTAACTAACCCAGTAAACAAAGCACCGATTAAACTGCCAATCACCGCAAGTAACCCTGCTTCGCGCAAGAACCCAGCAATGATTTCACGAGGGTAGCTACCAAGTGCTGATAATGTGCCGATTTCACGTGTACGCTCGGTGACCGACATGGTCATTGTGTTGAACAGCGCAACAAAGACCACTAACGCCATTACTGCGCCCATGATGCCAAAGATACGGTCGTACAAACCTTTCACTTTTAGATAGAAGAACGCACGTTCTTGCCAAGGCGTAATCTCAATATCTTGATCACCAAAGTTCTGTTTATTCTTACTCAGAACCGAAGCCACTTGTTGCTCGACTTGGTTAGTTAAACTGGTGTCGAACAGGAAGACAGATAACGCACTGACTTTGTCTGAACCGAGCAGCGATTGCGCGCTGTTGATATGCACGTACAGTTGCCGTTTATCAAGCTCAGGTACGCCAGTTGAATAGATGCCACGAACTTTGAAGTCATACGCGTTCAATGCACCGTCGGTTGTGGTCGCCAGCAGGGTAATCCAATCGCCAACGTGCACGCTTAGGTTGTTCGCTAAATCAACACCGAGCATCACTTCTGGCTCTGCAGGGTCATAACGCGATGCATGAATGTTGGACAGCGTTTGCCCTTCGCGCACATCCAAAAACGGTCCTTTCATATCGAATTCGCGTTCGTTCACGCCAATGCCGATAAAGATCGAGGACTTGTTGCCGTTGGAAATCAAACCGCTGAACTCAACTCGTGGCTGCACGCCTCGCACTTCATTCAAGCCAATCAATTGCTTGGTGATGTCGTCTGCATGAGTTAACCCGTTACTCAGCGGCATCTCTTCTTCTTTAGCGAAGTAACCTGGCGTGGTTAACGTCAGATGCCCCGTGTCACGCGCTGTCGATTCTTTCAAACTGTCATAGGTGTACAGACCAAAACCGCCCGCACTGGTTAACGCAAACACGGCAATGGCGATGATCAGCATCGACAACAAACTGCGGCGGTGATTGCGTTGCAGGTTCAACCAAGCAAGGCGAACAGAAACGGGAATTAGCTTGCCCATGAAACCTCCTCCACACTTGCGTGCGTTTGGGTAATTTTTCCATCCACCAATTCAATGGTGCGATCACAACGGGATGCCATGCGAGAGTCGTGAGTGGCGACGATAAAAGTGGTGCCAAGCTCGTGTCCGAGTCCTTTCATAATGTCGATGACCTTGTTGGCCGTTTGGCTATCAAGGCTTGCGGTTGGCTCATCAGCAATCACCAACGCTGGTTTGTGCACTAACGCACGAGCAATCGCCACGCGTTGTTGTTGACCGCCCGATAGTTTATCGGGCATATGATGAATAAACTCGCCCAAGCCAACGTGTTCTAGCATTTGTGTAGCGAGCTCAGTTTGTTCTGCTTTTGAAAAGCCGTTGAGGTGTAGCGGATAAGCCACGTTCTCCAACGCTGTCATCACAGGGACAAGATTAAATTTCTGGAACACAAAGCCAAGCTTTTTACGGCGCATTTTCGCAGCTTGCATTTGTCCGGTTGGATATGGGCTGCCTGCAAATGTCACCTGACCTTGGTATTTAGTATCCAGCATGCCAAGCACATTAAGTAAGGTGCTTTTTCCTGAACCAGACGGCCCACACAATGCCACCATTTCGCCGGCAAATACTTCACCAGACACGTCTCGCAAGGCACGCACCGTTTGGCTGCCAAGGGCGTAATCGCGACTAAGTTGATTAAAAACGATCATGACGCCTCCCTAATACTTAGCTAGTAGCGCTTTCGCGGTTTGCGTTTCTAGATTGCTGTCACCCAATTGCTCCATTTGCGCTAACCATGTTTTGGCTTGTTGAACATCTTCAGCTCGTAGTGCTGCTTCAATGGCATAACGGTAAATCCATGAAGTAGCCGCAAAAGGTTGTTGGCTAAAACTCGGTTCATCAAGCAGAGAAAGGTACAGCTCGTAGCCACGCTCAAAATGATTGAACATGTCTGGCAGAGAGGTAAACGTAGTGGCTGCCATGGCGGTAGCTAGCTGGTATTCCGGCAAGCCTTGTAAGCGTTGTTGTTCTTGCAGTGGTAATGGCTGATTCGCCATTAAATCCAAACCTTTTTGGATTGTGGCAAGACCCCGCTCGGTGAACTTCATCTTGTTCCAAGGCATAAACGCTTCACGACCTTGCAACGTCTCCGCACTGCCTAAATACACCAAGGTCACTGGCGTTGCGCCCTGCTCTTCGAGTTGTTTGGATAATTCGCCGTAAACGGTATCAACTAAGCCGGAGTCACCCTGCGCTGCTTGGTTGAATTGACTGAGTGTGCGCTCGCTTGGATTAGCCAGAGCCAGATTGCTGCTGAGTGCAAATGCGGCGATAAACGTACTTGCCAGTTTAAGAGCTTTGATTGAGCGAGATTGAGAAACCATCCTGTACTGTCCTTAGTTGAACGTGATTTGATGGTTTCAGATTAAGGGAGACGATCGCACGCTGCTTTTACATGCGACCAATGGCAGTTATGCGGAGTGAATGGTATTGAGAGAGGATGAATGGTTTCGCTCCTCTGAAGCCTGCAAAATCGCTTCGACCATTAAAGTCAGCGCTTTAGGCTGATAGTTACGCTGACGATAAACCAAATAGGCTTCGCGATCCCCGCGGCTATAAGATGGCGCAACGCGCACGAGATTCAATTCAGGCTTAACGTGGCGTAATGGGATCGACGCAATTCCCAAACCGTTTTCCACCGCTTTGATCACCGCGGTTATGTCATTGACCACTAAGCGCGGCTTGCAGTTGAGCATGTCCACCAGCTTGTCTTGCTGATAGATAGGCACTTGTGTGGTGTGTGTGCTGGCTACCCAGTCTTGCTTGGCTAAATCTTGTAATGTTTCAATATTGCCGCCCGCTTGCGCTAGATATTCAGGGCTAACAAAGAAAGCGTGCTCTACTTTAAACAATGGGCGCGCGATCATGTCGTCCAAACCATCCAAATCGAACGTCACCACTAGATCACGATCGGTTTCTGGAATCGAATTCACTTGGCTAAGCAGCAGATCAATGGTCACTTTTGGGTAGGTTTTGATGTAATCCTCAACCACCTTATCGACTAAGTCATTGTAAAAGCGGCTTGGCATCACCAATCTAATTCGCCCTTCGACTTGTTGGCTTTGCTGGTTGAGCTGCAAGATGCCGGATTCAATCTGCGCCATCGCACTGCTGAGCTGCTCAAACGCCTGTAAACCTGTCTCAGTTGCCACCAACTCACGTCCTTTCTTCTCCAGCAATCTCAATCCTAGGCGCGCTTCCAGCGCGGATAAACGACGAGACATAGTAGAGACCGGCAGTTCGAGCTTTTTCGCCGCCGCGAGCAGAGAGCCTTGCTCAACCACTGAGCAAAACAGGTAAAGATCATCAACGTTTCCAAATATGGAATTCATAATTCTTCCATTGGTTATTTTTTCCAATTTTAGATAAGTATAACCTAGCCCACGTAGAAAAGAGACCCGAATATGCCGTGAACGCGGCGCGTAATAACGAATGAATACTAGGTACAGACGTGAAAGAAAATTTTTATAAATACGCGATATACACTGTTTTTTCAGCGGCAGCTTTGTTCTCCACTTTTTTAGTCACCTCAGACAATGTTTCCCCTTTCACCACCCAAGCGACACTGCATCGTAACGTCGCAACCATTGCGCCGGAGGTATCTGGCGTGATTACGGATGTGATGGTGAATAACGGTGAATTGGTTGAAAAAGGTCAGCCTCTGTTTGCTATCGATGCCAGCAGCTACCAATTGAAAGTGGCACAAGCGAAAGCCGAACTGCGCCAAGCGCGTGAATCAGATTCCGCGAAATGGCAACAATTGGCAGCAGCGAAACAAACCCAAAGCCAACGCGAGTTCGAATACCACAACGCGAAGCAAAAACTGACGCGTAACCAAAAACTGCGCAACAAAGGGCTGGCAACTGAGCAAGAACTTGATGACGCGATCACCAATACACAAGTCGCCAGCAGCGCGGTTGAAGCAGCGAACGCAGAAGTGAAACGCATTGAGGCAGAGCTTTCTACTCAAGACCGCACAGCGGCTATTGAATTGGCAGAAACAAAACTTGCCAGTGCGGAGCTCGACTTAAGCCATACCCAAATCGTGGCGCAAACTGAAGGCGTGGTAACGAACTTGCAACTGCAATCAGGCAGCTACATCACACAAGGCACAGCTTCGTTGCTGCTGGTGGACGAAGCTCATGCGTGGATCAGTGCGGACTTCAACGAAAAAGGCATTGATAAGCTAACTAATGGTCGCGAAGTGTTGGTGTCCTTCGATGCGCTACCAGGCAAAGTATTTACTGGTGAAGTCAGCAGCCAAGAGCGTGCGATTTACGATACCAACAATGCTAATGGGCAGCTTTCTAGCGTGACCAATGATACTCGCTGGATCCGTGAGCAACAGAAAGTGCGTACTCGCATTACAGTTAACGAGTTGGATCCTTCTATGATTTCTGGTTCACGAGCAAGTGTGATCGTTGAAAGCGGCAATCCAATAATGGATGTCATTGGCTCAGCTTGGATTCACTTGGTAGCGATGTTCCGCTACATCTACTAGGGGGTGAACCATGTGGACCTTCGAAAGCCTGTTTCAAAGTCGTTCTGAGCGCAATGAAGCACTGCGTGTCGCCCTTACTGTGACAATTTGTATGGTGCTAGGCAAACTGCTGAACCTTGATTCTCCAGTTTATCTGGCGCTGTACCCAACCATCATCATGACCAAGAACAAAGACTACTCTTGGCTTGGTCTGCTTCGCACCTTGCTACCTACGTTATTAGCAGCAAGTACAGCATTGGTGGTAACTGAAGTGTTTTCACAACATCCGTTTGTGGTGTGGACCATTAGCTTGTTCTTCTTCGACTTTATGCGCCGCAGAGCGACCACGCCGCCGAAGAAAGGTCAGATGCTAATGCCAACCTTTAACTGGATTTTGATTGTGGTGTTTGCTCAGCACACCACCATGGACATGCCGATGCGCATTCATGAGATCTTGCTGTCGATGCTGATTACCATGGTCGTCGCAAAAACCATGGTAGCTCTATTCCCTGTTGAACGTGGCGGCAAACCACCAGCATTTGAAGAAGAGCCTGTTACGTTTGAGAACCGAGCGATTTCACTCGCGTTGATTGGTCTTGGTGTGGCGTTCTTAATGATTGTCGACATCATCTCAGCAACGTTTTGTTTGGTGCCTGTGATTGCCGCAGCAACGCAAACCACACACAAAAGCTTTATCGACGTGGTTGACCGCCGTTTTCAAACTCAAGTGGGCGGCTGTGCATTAGCTTCAGTGTTCACCTTGTTGATGGCTGGGCATCAGTCCACGTTCGGTTACTACACCATCGTATTAGGTCTGCTTGCCTTTATGATCACCGCATCAATGGCAAAAGCGAAAGGTTCAGCCAAAGACGTTCATGCTGATGCGTTATTAGCGACCATGCTGCCGATTCAACTCTACATGACCAGTAAAGAGTTAGGCTTGGAAAGCACTTTCCTTCGAGCTTGGGAGCTTACCGTGACTTTGTTTGTACTGTGGGCGTTATACCATTTCACGCACAAACCAGAAAAAGCCCAAGCCTAATCATGCCATCGCCTTAAGTGCTCAATACTTAAGGCGACTCTTGTTCTTATCGCGCTCATTTCATTGCGCTGTCTGTACCAATTTCCATTTCAACCTTATAAAAAGTGTGGCGTAAAACCTCAGCCTGGTGTATTTATCCATCCCACGGCTTTCCAGGTCAGCTTACCCATAACAGGCGGCGTCGCACACTCCTCTCTTGCACACCTTTGCGTGGTGTCTGTTATCTCCAAATTGGATTCTTAGCATCGGAATAGTTTGAGCTCGCAGAGTTCTGGTTGTTTTCGCCCCGCGTTGGGGCGTTTTTAGGTTGTAGAAGATGAACAAGCGTTTCTTCCCTAGGATTGATTTGCCACTGCTGATGGCGATCATTCCGATCATGCTATTGAGTTCACTCACTCTCTGGAGTGCCAGTGGATTCAATGAAGCTATGCTCTTTAAGCACCTCGCTCGATGCGGTTTGACGCTGGTGTGTATTTTGGTCATGTCGTCGATTCCTGCGTCCAGTTATCAACGTTCAGCGCCTTATTTGTATCTGGTTGCGGTTTCGCTCTTGGCGGCCGTTGCCCTGTTTGGTGATAGCACCAATGGCTCACAGCGCTGGCTTGATATTGGCTTCTTCCGCTTTCAACCCTCAGAGCTGATCAAGCTCTCCATTCCCATTATGATCGCGTGGATGCTGCATCTAGAAGGTGGGCGACCAGACATTCGCAAAATTGCTTTCTGTTTGCTGATCACCTTTGTGCCTGCGGGCTTGATTGCCTTACAACCAGACTTGGACGGCGCTATCTTCACCGTGATTTACGCGTTGTTTGTGCTGTTCTTTGCAGGCATGAGCTGGAAGATAATTGGCGGCTTTTTAGTGAGCATTCTAACGCTGGCACCAATACTTTGGTTCTTTGTGATGGAAGCGTATCAAAAGAGCCGTGTAACGCAGTTCTTGCATCCTGAATCGGATCCACTGGGTTCTGGCTACCAAATCATCCAATCATTGATTGCGATTGGTTCTGGCGGCATGAAAGGTAAAGGCTGGATGAATGCTACTCAAGGTACGTTAGGGTTTATTCCAGAGAGCCATACTGACTTTATCTTTTCGACCTACGCAGAAGAATGGGGCTTTATTGGTTTTGTGGTGTTGTTAGCGTTGTATTTATTCATTACGGCGCGTGTGATGCTGCTAGCGTGCCAATCCGAGCACTTCTTCAGTCGCTTAGTGAGCGGCGCATTGGCGATGAGCTTCTTCCTTTACGCCTTCATCAACACTGGCATGGTAAGTGGCTTGTTGCCAGTAATGGGCAGCCCACTACCGTTCTTTAGCTACGGTGGTACTGCGATGCTAACCCAAGGCATCTGTTTTGGCGTGATCATGTCTCTGTGTTACTCCAAGTACCGCAACACCTAAACGCTAGTCACAATAGAAAAGACAAACAACACGATCAAAAAAGGCTTCCCTCGGGAAGCCTTTTTTACAACTGGAGAACCGAATTACAGTTCGCCGTTGTGGTATACCTGTTGAACGTCGTCACAGTCATCTAGAAGGTCTAGGAACTTCTGGAATTTCTCTGCGTCTTCACCCGCTACTGGCGTGTGAGTTTGCGGAACGAATGTGATTTCTTCAACGTCGATCGTTAGATCTGGGAATGCACCGTTAAGCGCAGTTTTTGTTTTGAAGAACTCTGTATGAGGTGCGAATACAGTGATAACACCGTCTTCTAGCTCAACGTCAGTAACGTCCACGTCTTCCATCATTAGCGTTTCTAGGATGATTTCATCATCTTCGCCTTTGAACTGGAATACCGCTTGGTGATCGAACATGTGAGAAACCGAACCTTCAACACCAATTTTCGCACCCACTTTAACAAAGCATTGGCGAACGTCTTGGAATGTACGGTTACCGTTGTCTGTTAGACAGTCTACGATCACGCTTGTGCCACCAGGGCCAAAGCCTTCGTAACGTGCTGGTGTGTAGTCTTCACCACCGCCGCCGTTCGCTTTGTCGATCGCTTTATCGATAACGTGTGCAGGAACTTGGTCTTTTTTCGCTTTTGCGATCAGGTGCTTCAGAGACAAGTTCATGTCTGGATCACCACCACCGTTTTTCGCGCACATGTAAATTTCTTTACCGTATTTGGAATAAACTTTAATTTTTGCGCCTGCAGTTTTCGCCATAGAGGCTTTGCGCACTTCAAAACTTCTTCCCATCGGGATGTCTCTCTAAATTCAAATTTAATGCGAAGGATTTTAGCAAAGAGTGAACAGTTTTACCTTTCACCTTGCAAAGGAATGGGGAGGAAACCTCATTCGCCGCTGTGGTTTACACCAGAGCCACGGTTCGCTTTATGCGACACCCATTACTCGTTTGTACTTATCGACCGCCTGTTGAAAAAAGACTTTTTCGTCAGCGTCGTTAATCTTAGACAGCTGTTCTTCTATTACCTCTGGACCAGATTTCGCTTCTTTAAGCTTCCAAACCAAAAAAGACGCTTGTTTATCAAGTTCGATTTTGTTTTTCTCGTCAGGCGGTAACAGGGATAGATTGAACGACATTCACAGCCTCAAGGTACTTTAATAAATACTAGCCGCGCACTATAGCATACAGATTTGACTTTTAAGAAGTGAAACGCACTTTACTTGATCAATTTCAAGTTGCTTGTTTCGGATTCGATCGCGTTTGCAATGACTCTGGTAGGTATCGCTCAAAGATTTGCTGCAAGCGCTCTTTTGTCACCGGTTTGGCAACAAATTCGTTCATCCCTGCATCAAAGCAGCGTTGTTGATCTTCTTTAATTACATTGGCACTTAAAGCAATGATCGGCACTTGCTGTCCCCACTCGCCCATCTTACGAATGTTTTCAGTGGCAATGAATCCGTCCATGACTGGCATTTGGCAGTCCATCAGAATTAAATCGAACTGATGAGTTTGGCATTGTCGAAGTGCATCTTTACCGTGTTCGGCGACATTCACCTGCATGCCAAGTTTCTCTAACATCATTCGCACGACTTTCTGATTCACCGCCGTGTCTTCAACGACCAGAATCCAAGGCTTGCCCACATCTTTGGTCGTTTGGATATGCTCAGCAACAATTGCATTGCTCATCCCATTCGGAAAATCAAACACGTTAGGCGTCTGAGGAGAGATAGACTTATCACAGACGATATTGAGTGGAATGGTGAATTCAAAGTAGCTGCCTAAACCAGGTTCACTGGTCAGACGGATTTCCCCGCCCATAACTTCAACTAAACTGTTGCAGATTGCTAAGCCCAAACCAGTGCCGCCGTATTTACGCGTGGTACTGCCATCGGCTTGCTGAAACTTCTCAAATACCGTTTGCTGGTTTTCTTTAGCAATGCCAATGCCTGAGTCCACCACTCGAAAATGCACGCTGGCAATATCTGTTTTCCGACTCACCAGTGACACCATCAACTTGACGTGTCCACGCTCAGTGAACTTCAATGCGTTACTGAGCAAATTGCTCAACACTTGTTTGAGTCTGCCCATATCCCCTTTCACCTCTAACGGTAACTGAGGGTCGATATCACAAACCAGTTGTAGACCTTTCTGCTGCGCTTTGACGGTATGAAGACGCCCTACCTCGTGAAGTAAATCGAGTAGATTGTAGGTCGTGGCTTCCAGTTCAATCTTACCCGCTTCAATTTTCGAAAAGTCGAGGATGTCGTCTATGATCACCATTAGCGAGTTGGAAGAGCTATTGATTATGGATACGAAGTCTTTTTGTTGCTCATCGAGTTTGGTATCTCCGAGCAACGAAGCAATACCAATAATGCCGTTCATTGGTGTGCGAATCTCATGACTCATGGTGGCAAGGAATTCGCTTTTCTTTCGGTTTGCGACTTCAGCTTTATCGCGCGCTTGTTCAATTTCTAATTGGTGTTCACTGACACGCTCAACGCTTCGGTTGTATTTGCGCTCCAACAAACTGACTTCATCAAAGAACCAACGTTTGGGCAATGTCACTTTGCTTGGTACATGGCCCCCGCTGAAATCGCTTACGGCCCCAGAGAGCAGCTCTAGAGGCTTCACCATCAAGCGAAACGTGACCCACAAAACACCTAGGATGAGTAAAAAGATCTTGATCGCTTCCGCGATCACCAGAAAAAAGAAGGTTTGCCATAACCCTTGATAGATCGGGGTAAGATCCGTTTGAACTGTGACTTCAGCAAGATCATAAGTTTTTACCCCCATATCGTATTGCAAGGGCCACTGCCGCTCGATCCGATCTTCCGTTAATGCGCTGCCTAGTTCGAAGATCACTTCATCTGGCGTCGCAATTCTTAAATAATCCACCGAGGGTAAACGCATTGCTCCTTCTGCCTGAGTAAGTAATAGCTCTCGATCTTCAACCCACAAACTGGCAGAAAAACTGGATAAGTAACTGGTTTTCACCTGCTCAAGCTCACTATCCAGACGAGCAAGATCATCGTTGAAATCACGATATAAACTGATGGAAGAGCTAATTATGGTAAAGATTAAACTCAACACAAAAATCGCCAGCATCAATTGATTTCCGATACTAAATCGGCGCTGAGCTCGCTCTTTTATCTCCATATGAAATCGCTCCCTTAAACTTGCGCTAATATAAATATAGTCAGGTCGCGACAATAATCGAGGTTAGGATGAAAGGACTGTTACGAACATTAGGCTTTAGTTTTATAGCCTTAAGCTCTTACGCTATGGCAAGTGAAGTGAATTATTACGTGATAGCTGATCAAGCCAGACCATTTCAAATTGAGCAGCAAGGTGAACAGCATTCAGGAATTGTGACAGACATTGTTAGTGCTATCTTTGCCGAATCCGATTATGAAGTGAAATACCACACTTACCCATTCAAGCGCATGATTTCGGTACTCGAAGCGGGGGGAGAAGAAAATTGGGTCACTTACGGCAGTCCAAAGTGGGGGAAGGTTCAATCGGAAAATCTCTCAGAACAACCTATTTACACTGTAAAACACGTATTAGTATCGAGCAGTAAAGCACCATTCAAATTCAACGATATGCAGCACATGCAAGGTCGTTCAATTGTGCTTCTGCTTGGCTTTGATTACCCGAATCTCAGCCCTTTCTTTGAAAACGGTACCGTCAATGAAATGCGCGTCAAAGATTACGAGGCCGCCTATCGCGTTTTACAACGAACCCCTGGCGATACCGCGTTTGTCGAAATGGAATCGCGCGTGGTGTACAACATCCATCATTTAGAACTGCCGATGGGCGACTTCCAGATTCAATCTTTCAGCGCAGTGATACCAGACTACGCCATCTATCTCGCTTTCTCCCCTAAGATGAACCCCAAAGAGCAGAGCTTTATCAATAAACGCCTAGCAGAACTAAAAAGTTCCGGGAAACTTGACGACATCATCAAAAAATATATCTAGCTAGCCGCTCACGCCCAATCTGTAACAAAAACCGCCAGCTTCGATTAGCTGGCGGTTTGATTTTTATATCGTCTCTATGATTAATCTTGTTCGAGCGCTTAATCTTGTTCGACAAATTTGGGGTCAAACATATGGCCAAGCTTATTGGCTTTGGTTTGAAGGTAGTGTTGATTATGGGGATTATTGCCTTCTTGCAGTGGTACCCGCTCAACCACATTGATGTTCACCTTCTTCAGCGCTGCAAGCTTACGTGGATTGTTGGTCATCAAACGCACTTTATCGATTCCAAGGTGCTCCAGCATCCCCTTACAAAACTCGTAATCACGCATATCAGTAGCAAAGCCCAGACGTTCATTGGCTTCGACAGTGTCTGCGCCTTCATCTTGTAAGTGATAGGCACGAATCTTATTGATTAAGCCAATTCCCCTGCCCTCTTGGCGTAAGTAGAGCAGCACGCCACAACCTTCTTCGACAATGTTTTGCAATGCACGGTTAAGCTGGAAGCCGCAATCACAACGCGTACTGAACAGCGCATCACCAGTTAAGCATTCTGAATGCAGGCGAATCAGCGGCGCTTTAGTGTTTGCAGGGTCGCCATACACCAAGGCGAGATGTTCTTTTCCTGTCGCGTTCTCGATAAAACCATGCATGATAAACGTGCCCCATTGGGTAGGCAGTTTGGCTTTATCGACAAAGCGCACCAAGTTATATGGCTTCACATGCTTTAGCTCTGCACGTACGTTCATCAAAATCTCTCCTAAATGGTTTTCTCCAGAACCGTCCCCCCCATCGCCCCAGAATGCATCTTTGTGCGAATGTTCGGTAAGCCACGCGTTGCCGGTCTGCATCAACTGTTTCGCAAGCTGAGGGTTTTGCAGAAACTTCTCACGAACGATAAACGCCATCACGGAGAGTTTGTCGTCATCCCAATCTTCTCTTACTAGGTGCTGATATTTGCGGCTTAAAGCAAAGGCTTCGTCGGGGCTTTTGGCTAAGAAGATTTTGTTTTGCAGTTTGAGGTCACTGAATTTTTGGGCTTGGTAATAGTGTTCGCTAGTGGGCCAAGATTGGGTAGAGACTTTGATAGGAGCTTGGCAAAAATTGGAGAGGAAACCGTGGGATTCATCGGGTTCGTAGAAAAGGATCTGATCAACCATAATCGTATTCCTGACGTTGCTACTGATAGTCAACAAAAAGCATATTGCTATTGATATAATTTTTAGTAACGTAGGATAAGAAAGTCAAACAATGGGTTATAAAACAAAAAATGAAAAGGGCAGCCTTATGACTACCCCGTGGTTTTATTCCGCAGTGCGAGAATTAGTGAATTAAGCCAAGTTCCCTTGCCTCTTCGATGCTCAAGCCGCTTTCACGGATCTCACGAAGTGCTTCAATACGACGTCTTGCTTCGGCTGATTTCACGATTTTCTCAGGTCTCACAACGGTTTCTTCTTCTGGGAGTTCCCATTTGTGAGCGATGTTGCTCATCTCTTCATGGTCGATAGAATTAATGGACATATTTCCTCCGAACACACCATGTTTTCGATGGATAATCTATAGCAAACCACCAATGCAGAGGTAAGAAAAACTGTAGGGAAATGTGACCCCTTTCGACCTTTCATCAACTCGTTAATAGATTAATCATTTAGTTTTTGCAAACCCGCTTTTTAGCGTTTAGATTTGAAGAATTCCCCCTACGAAAAGTGAGCTGATCCAGCTCTCATTTTTCCCCCACAAATTCACACTTCCTTAACGGAAAAAATTCTTTTTATTACACTCAACTTTCGAGTCACTTCACTGATCAGACGGTTTTATCTTTCGCAAACCTTACACACCTGATAATGATAATAATTATCTTTTGTATTGGTAAGGTGTAATTATGAGTGAACTAAACCTGAATCAGGCATTCCATTCTGATCCCGTCATTCAGATCAGAAACTTATGCGTGGACTACATCACCGACAACGGTGATTTTAATGCCGTGAAATCGGTAAGCTTCGATATTGGCAAGGGCGAAATATTTGGTCTGGCGGGAGAGTCCGGCTGTGGCAAAAGTTCCATAGCTTTCTCTATCAACCGTCTACACAAGCCGCCTGCATTTATCTCTGGGGGACAGATTCTATTTGAAGGCAAGGATATCCTTCGTCTGCCTGACAATGAGCTAAGTACGCTGCGCTGGAGCGAGATTGCCATGGTGTTTCAAAGTGCCATGAACTCACTAAACCCCGTTCTCACCGTTCAAGAACAGTTTGCCGATGTATTACGCCACCACAAAGGATTAACCAACGAGCAAGCCAAAGACCGTGCAGAGAAGCTTCTCGACTTAGTCAACATTCCGAGAAATCGTCTGGGCGAATACCCACACCAGTTCTCCGGAGGAATGCGTCAGCGTTTGGTGATTGCAATAGCCCTATCCCTCAACCCAAAGCTGATCATCATGGATGAGCCAACCACAGCGCTCGATGTGGTGGTTCAGCGCGAAATCTTGCAGCAAATCTATCAACTACGTGATGAGTTTGGTTTCTCTGTGCTTTTTATTACCCATGATTTAGCGCTCATGAGCCAATTGTGCGACCGCATTGCCATCATGCGCCACGGCAAGATTGTTGAAGTAAACAGCTCATACGAAATCCGTAATAATCCTCAACACGAATACACCCAAAAACTTTGGGCTTCATTCCCAAATATTCACGATGTACACAAACAGCCACAAACGGAAGGAGCGCCAGCATGAGTGAACCGATCATCCAAATGAAAAACGTGATCAAGGAATTCAAAGTCGGTGGTGGTTTTGCCAAAGAAGAAACCTTTCGCGCACTTCAAGGTGTAAGCTTTGATCTTTATGCAGGCAAAACCCTTGCGCTGGTGGGCGAATCCGGCTGCGGCAAAAGTACTTGTGCACGATTAATTACCAAGGTATATCCAGTCAGCGATGGTGAAATTCTTTTCAACGGCAAAAACATTAACGACATTACTGCCCGCGGCGAGATTCAGGACTACCGCAGCAAGGTTCAGATGGTGTTTCAAGATCCTTTTGGCTCATTAAATCCAACCCATACAATTCGTCACCATTTAACACGACCGCTTAAGATCCATAAGCAGGTGAAGAGTGACAAAGAAATCCCAGCCAAACTGCTAGAGCTGCTGGATTTGGTCGAACTGCCAGAGGAAACGCTCAACAAATTCCCTCACGAACTCAGTGGCGGTCAGCGTCAGCGTGTCAATCTCGCCCGTGCTCTGGCGGTAGGTTCACAGCTCATTCTTGCTGATGAACCGACGTCGATGCTGGATGTATCGATTCGTTTAGGCGTACTAAATCTGATGCAACGTATGAAGCAAGAACTGGGGATCGGGTTCCTATACATCACTCACGATCTGGCAACCGCGCATTACATCGCTGAAGAAACCGCGGTGATGTATAAAGGACAGATCGTCGAATGGGGAGACACTCAAGCGATCTTAAAGAACCCACAGCATCCATACACTAAGTTATTGCTCTCGGCAGTGCCAGATCCTGATCTACCATTTGGCAACCTTGTAGAAAGTGAACCAAACTATTCAGTAGATGCCGATGAGATCCGCAGTCGCAGCAGCGTTGTGGTCGAAGACTATGATCAAATCGGACCAAATCACTTTGTAAAACAATGGACTGAGGCAGCCTAATGGATTTGATGACCTGGCAAGATCAACTATCAGATTGGTATGACAATCGGAAGCATGATCAAGTAGAAAGCTTAGAAGCGATCTTATACCAAGCGCCTGTTGCTGTGTTTGGTCCAGAGTTGACGGACGAACAGAGTAAAGCTATCGCTTGTTGGCTAGATGGCTGTCTAAGAGTCTTTCAACACGCTAGGCATCAAGACCATCAAAAAGCCTTTCAAATCCTGCAATACACTGGGGCAAAGCTCGAACAAGCGGCTTGCCAGCCGATGACCGATATTCTTATCAAGGATTGGTGTCTCAAACGTTTGCAGCATTTGACCGTTCTGGCGCTAGAGTTCTGCAATCAGCAACACGATCAAAATGAGTGGCAGCAGCAGGCGAGCAACTTGATCGAGTCACACGTTGCATTGATGCGATCGTTAAATTGGAATGAAACTCGGAAGCATGATCAAGGATTACGTCATTAATCCGGAAAGATGATCAAGGTTGCTTGATGGTTCCGAATGAATTTGCGAATGCACAAGACAGGAATTTTAGATAAAAAAAAGCGAGTTTCTTGAGGAGAAACTCGCGAAGTCTATTCAGAATGAATGTAACAATATGAGCCAATCTATTAATCATCAGAAAGGACAAAAGGTTGTCTATTCGGGATAAATCTTAGTCTGCCCTCGGAACCGCAATGTCAGTGATTTGTAAGAGTTAGGTCTGATTTCCATCAGTGCAATTCATTGTTACATTCTGAACCAATTAGTCATGCTTATTACTCAAAAAGCATCCGCTTGATTCATATTAAATCGCCATTTCATCAAGTGCTCTGAATACCATCTCATCCATGTGTCCCTCAAAAATCTGGCGACACACTTTTCGGCGAACGGCTAAGCCTGCGATTAGACGCTCAATGGTGAGATGTTTGACATCGTTTTGGCTGTTAAACAGCTCGACTGTTTTGCTTAACGTCTCGTAAGGCAGAGGGGCATCCCCTACTCGCAAAAAATCGAGCTTGTCTATGAAGTCAGAACACTCTTCTTTGATTGAGGCATAGGAATGCCCTGTCATCGCCGATAAAGCCGTTATACTGCGTTCTAGAGCTTCTGTAGAGGTATATTTGGATAGAGTAATGGTTATCTCGTCCGCGTTGATCTCAACTAAGTGCTTTTTCTGCTTCACTCGGCGGCCCAAATTACCACGTGGAGAGGGAGCTTTACGCTGAATAGGCTCAAATTCGCCGTCTATGATGCCTGAGAGCTCGTCTAGCTGCTGCCTCGTAACCATCTCATTACGAAGTGGGTTTGGCAGCGTAGGGGCCATATTACGCTTTCCTGCGTTGGTCGTACGAGCACGCGAGTAACGCAATACTTCTTCCACATCGCATTTGATGTCGATTTGGTAGTCCATCACTTTGCCATTTTCGATCATAGTCTCGATCGTTAAGTGATAGCCCCATAAGTTCACAACAAAAAGATCTTCCGTCCCTTTGCCATCAGACAGGCGCTTCAACTCACGGATCAGATCCATTGAGAAACGACGCCATTCGATGTTTCGTGCCAGTTTTTGGTTCAGCTCACTCAATAACATGCAATCGGTGTGTCTACGCACCATACGACTACGGAAGAACGAGTACAACTGGAACACCAAGGTGTGTTGTTTCAGAATTTCAGGCGGGAACAAGAAGAAATAATCACGCGTAAGCAGTTCTTCATAGAACGACGGTTCCCACACGAGAATGTAAAGGTTTGGCTTAATGCGAATTTCACCGTCAGCGCCTTCTGTTGGTGCTTCTTCCGATGCAGTGATGGTTCGAGCAAGAAAACGGAAACGATCACTCTTGAAGCCTTCTGGCATGTTTTCACTCAGCCAACGGCCAGTGAGCTCGTGCAATTGAAAATCAGTAAACTCGATACGATCAATACTGTCGCGGATTGAATCTCGTGCAGGGCCACTGTCTTTCTTGCCACGTAATGACAAGATATCCGTAATGTACAACGGTGTTTTGTTGGGCACATGCGCCGCGTCCATGTGGTACTGATCTTTGTGATGATCATGGTATTGCACAGTCAGCGTAAACAGAGCAAACAAGGTCATCAGATCGTCCACTGTCATGATGTTTTTCGACGATCGTGTTTCAATCACGGCTTTGGTGCCAGAGATCGAAACCATGGATTTCTGGTAACTCTTGCGAGTGCGTGGAGGCGCTAAGGCTTGGTCGATGATCCCTGCCCAATTAGTTGGAGAAACGACAAATTGATCCGCTTCATCCTTCATCATCGGTGGGGTATTCAAACCATGTTCATTCAACAGGCGCTTGTTCACTTGAGTTTGCGCCAAGGCCTTAGAACGCTTTTGCTTTTCGCTCTGACGAACTTTTTCTGTAACTAAGCTGGTGGCACCTAACGCTGAGATCAGCTGGTTCGGGTTGACGAACTTGTGCAGCATGGTTTTGCCAGCAAGGCCTTCTTCAAAACGTACTGGTGTTTGATGAAACAAACCAATGTTCACTGCAGCACGTAAGCGCTGTTGTAAGGCGGCTCTGGTCAGTTGACCGTCGGTTGCTTCAACAATTTCTGTTGTCGATACCAAACCGTCTTTGCTGCTGAATCCTCGTAAAGAGATCAGATTAAGCAACTCTAAAATGCTCTTGGTTACCCCTTTGAAGTGTTGGTATTGTTCTACCCAATCTGCAGAAGATTCGTGTACCTCAAAAAGGTGCCCATCCTTGTGGCTTCTTGGCGCTTTAATCAGAATTTTTTCATCAGCGGTCATTTTAGATCCAGATCACACTAGCCGTAGTTTTGCTATGGTTCCGAAGAATAAAGAAAAACAGATCATAAATAAAGAAAAAATCTTTATTTTTTAAATAACTGATCTTTTTGATTAATCTGATCTTATTGTTTATATGATCTAATGATCTGAAGATTTTTCTTGCGTAAGTTGCTGTTTTAAAGGGGTATTTTGAAGTGGCACTCTGGAACTATGATCATGAACATTCCGAAACGATGATCAACAAATCCCTGAAAGCATGATCACAAAGTCTCGTAAGCATGATCATTAAGTTTCTGAAAAGATGATCAAAAAGGTCCTGAAACGATGATCATGATGTTTGTACAACTTATCCACAGAAATACCGTGAAGGCTTGGAAAAGTTTGTTCTGATTTGTTGTAAAGCAAGGGTGTTTGACCTTCGGATCAATGATCAAGAGCGTCGCTTTCCATCGTTCTGCAATGAACTGTGAATACAATTTACGCAAATGCTGAAATATTCCTCAGTTTTAAGCTAGCCGCCTTGTTCCTTGTTGCTATCTAGAAATTGGCGGAAGCATGATCATGATATCGCGTTCTACATTTTGTTTTCGATTTATTTTCATCGTTCCACGTTTTTATCTCTGATTTTGCCTCTATCCCCCAGTCTATCTGCATTCAGCCGTAAATTGACCGTGAAAAATCATGCTTCCGAGGACAAAACACACTTGATCATTTTTCCAGTAAATTGATCGCATTGAAAAATCGATGTGCGGCGTACAAGGACGCATATCTTCCTTGATCATGCTTTCGTATTTTCTGTTCTTACCGGAAGTATGATCATGAAGACTCCTTGATCATACTTCCGTTTAATATCGCAGTTTTACATGCCTAAACATACTGGACGCATGATCAAGGCTGGTTTTCCTTGTATTTTCAAATTAAAACGCTGAGCCTCCATCAAACACTAGATTCATCTCACTCGACCCGTAATTTAGTGCCTTTTTATAATCGTTCCGGAAAAACGTTAGATTTACATTGTAAATACGTGACAGTGTGACAATTTTATTCTTTCAAGGTTTGAAGCATTTTATTCGCATAGATTTGATTAAATTTTGTGATGTTTTTAAGGTGAAATCATAAAACAGGCGTTTGTGAGTATTTTTTATGTGATGGTCATTCAAAATGTTTGTGCACCTTTTTGTTGTTTTAGGATTGCAGTGCTGTACAATTAAAAAGAGATATCCTTCCTACGGAATTTGGCATGAAAAGAGAAACAACGATTGAAAATCTCCAAGAGTTAGCGGAACTTACCCAACAAGTTCAAGCTGACCGTATTGAGATTGTTTTGGAAGAGCGTAGTGACAACTACTTCCCACCAATGTCTAAGGCAATGATGGAAACCCGCTCAGGTTTGACTCGCCGTAAGCTGGACGACGCTATCGGTAAGATGGAAGCGGAAGGTCATCAATTTACAAAGAATAATGCCAACCATTATTCAATCACGCTTGAAGAAGCGCACATGCTAATGGATGCGGCAGAAGTGCCTAAATTCCATGAACGTAAAAAGAATTCTGAAAACAAACCGTGGATAATTAACGTACAAAACCAAAAGGGTGGTACGGGTAAGTCCATGACAGCGGTTCACTTAGCGGCATGTCTGGCGCTAAACCTAGATAAGCGTTACCGCATTTGTTTGATTGACCTTGACCCTCAAGGCTCTCTGCGTCTGTTCTTGAACCCACAAATCAGTGTGGCAGAGCACGACAACATCTATTCAGCGGTTGATATCATGCTTGGTAACGTGCCAGATGGCGTTGAAATCGATCGTGATTTTCTACACAAGAACGTGTTGTTGCCAACGCAATACCCGAACTTGAAGTCGATTTCTGCTTTCCCAGAAGACGCAATGTTCAACGCAGAAGCGTGGCAAACACTCTCTGAAGACCCATCGCTAGATATCGTTCGTCTGTTGAAAGAGCAGTTGATTGACAAGATCGCGAATGACTTCGACGTGATCATGATTGATACCGGTCCACACGTTGACCCGCTAGTATGGAATGCAATGTACGCATCAAACGCGCTTTTGATTCCTTGTGCTGCGAAGCGTCTTGACTGGGCTTCTACAGTAAACTTCTTCCAACACCTTCCAACGGTTTACGAGATGTTCCCAGAGGATTGGAATGGTCTTGAGTTTGTTCGTTTGATGCCTACCATGTTTGAAGACGACAACAAGAAGCAAGTTTCTGTTCTAACTGAAATGAACTATCTTCTAGGTGACCAAGTTATGATGGCCACCATTCCTCGTAGTCGCGCATTCGAAACCTGTGCTGACACCTACAGCACCGTGTTTGACTTAACCGTAGGCGACTTCGAAGGTGGTAAGAAAACACTCGCGACTGCACAAGATGCGGTACATAAAAGTGCACTAGAACTAGAGCGCGTACTGCACTCTAACTGGCCGTCACTGAATCAGGGGTAATGAATAAATGGCATTGAAAACGTCAGAATTAAACGCGAAATTATTTGGTAAAACCAATAAGCGTCGTGTTGCGACACCTCAAGAAGCGCAAACGGCAGCAAAAGACAAAGCACAAACCATCGAACTTGCTGTCGCTGGTGAGAGTACGGTTCAATTTGAATTGGTACGAATTCCTGCAGATAAAGTGGCGACAGACACTAGCGTATTTGCAGAGAACGCTCGTGAGCAATCTTTCCTAAACGAACACGCTCTATCGGATGTGTTGGTGACGTTGAAAGAACGTGGTCAACAATATCCAGCGGTTGGTCGTCGTACTGAAGATGGCAAGATTGAAGTATTAGACGGTAGCCGCCGTCGTATGTCTTGTATCTTAGCAGGTCAGGATTTCTTGGTTTACGTTGGTGACGGCATCAACACAGACCACGCGAAGTTCCTTTCTGATGTTGCAAACGCGCACAAGCCACTGTCTCTATACGAAAAAGGTAAAGAGATGCAGGCGAAGCTTGAAAGTGGCGAAGCTGAAGACCAAAAAGCGTTGGCAAAAATGTTCCAGTGCAGTGAAGCATTGGTGAGTGGCGCGTTAAAAGCCGCTGCACTTCCACTTGAACTTCTGCAAGCTTACCCGAATGTTGGTGATTTAGGTCGTCCAACGATTGTTAAGCTGCATAAGCAATTCTCGACGTTGAACGGCGAACAACAACAAAACTTGTTGGATAAATGTCGTACGTCGGAAGGTTATTTGTGGCAGCGCAGTACAGCTCAAGGTGTCGCCCGTCTTACTAAAGAAGTGACAGAAAGCATCGAAAGCTGGATTGCAGAATTAGCGCCTGCGAAGCCGGCTAAGAAAGCAGAAAAAGTCGATTTAGTTAAAGGTCGTGCAAGCTACAGCCGTAAAGGTAACAACCTTGCTCTTAACTTGAAGAAAGTAGACGACAGCTTGATGGAAGAAATTCTGGCTTTCGTTGAGAGCAAAATGAAGTAAAACTCTTCTTGTTTGAAACCGCCTTCGGGCGGT
>NZ_JAHGAH010000177.1:0-19551 GCF_030248475.1 Vibrio sp. D173a | reverse complement strand
AGGGGATCCGCCAGCGCTCTGTTAAGGGGGGAACTACGCTACTCAACTAATCGCCTTGTTATATGGGGGTTGTTTTCTATCCGTTGCAACGACCGTTCCATCTACAATCGTCACGTTAAAGCTTCGAAACCCCATCGTAACCGGACTTGGAGTGTACTCATATCTCAAAATCTTACGTTTAACGTTAACATGGTAAGTATAAGAAGGTTGACCAATTGAATCCAATAATTGTTCTTCAGTCTGACCTTGCCAAATCCTATGCCTCATTAACTTGTCAACTAATTCTTTATTATTATATTTATCCATTAGCCGTATTTTCTCATCCTCCACTAAAGCGTCAGACCATAAAAAGGAAATAAATGAGATTAAGAAAAATATAAAAACACTAGATAAAAAATAGTCCATATTAACCTTGTTCTTTGCGAATATTTTTGTCGTCAATCTTAATACTAAGGTTCAGCAAACGTCCAGAAAACAGCGACCACTAAACGTAACTTGCCGACAAGACCAAAATTAGAGGTTCTGTCGCAAATTATGATAAAGACGTGGCAGAGCCTTTCTCTAGACGCAGTTATCCTGAGAGTGCATAAAGTTGCTCATAGGCGGTTTCTCAAGCTCGGCACCATCCGCAGAGTACCAATAGGCGTGATACTTACTTTGCCTCATGACTATCAAATTCTCGGCTTATAATCTGGTTTAATTTTTTACTGAAGTTGCCTCTGTTGACACCCAAAATTCTTGCCGCCTTTGATTGGTTACCGCGTGTGTGCGTTATCAACTCGGAAAATAATACATCAAGTACCGTTGGTGTTACCCAAGACATATCAGGTGTCGCTGATTTACTATCAAACCACGTCGGTGCTAATTCTTCTCGGATAAGCTTTTGGATTTGGTTCTTATTGATAGGAGATAGGTGGTCATTCATATTTGTTAGAATAGGCACTGGCAAGATTAGCATTGGTTGTTGAGTAAACCGAGTTTAACGTAAATCTTCTTGGCCTGCACTTTACCCTAGCTTCCTATCAGTGCGATCTTTGTTTCAGACTCACTGCTGGAAACATACTTTGCCATACTTGTGGTTATTCGTAGTTTGCTAATTTAGCAAAAGTGCTGGCTCATTTATGCCCCATTAATGTTTTCGACTAAAAAGTGAACGCATTCAATCACTCGCAATCTGCATAAAGAAATCTAATGCGGCATTGTTGTTATTTATGCAGCACAAGTGTATTTATATCCTTTTAGGATAGAAGCACGTTGGAGCAATTATAGAAGTAACCCATCGAGGACACCCTATCGGCTTAGGTGTTTCCCTATCCTCCAAATTAAACGCGGCACTAGATCACTCGATAGAAGCTGGGAACCTTTAACACGTCTTATTAGCCCTAATTTTTTGCGTGCCAACATCACAAAACTGAACTGTTAGCAATGGCCTACACTTGCCGATATCACTATGCAAAGTGTGAACTTTCAGATTGGAACATCCTATCTCTCTATCTACTCAACCGAATACACTATTGAATGCTCGCATTTTCCGTCAGATTGCCACGGTGATAAGCCTCTTTTAACTTGATACATTTCGTCTATTTAACGCGTGGCGGTGGACCCTTTTCCGCTCATTTCTTCGCTGTCATAAGAGCCGAATAGTATGGTTAATGATGTAAACTTCACCTTTGATGTTTCCGGGTTCTCCGGTGCATTTAAAGTCGAAAGCTTCCGGATCACGGAAACAGTCTCTTCTCCCTTTGAAATGAATCTAACAGTATTGTCTGACGACGATGCCATCACATTCGATATGTTAAGCCGAAAAATGGGCGTCCTGAACCTTTTGGGCCAAGGCATAGGGGCTGCTCGTCAGTTTAATGGCAGTATCTCTGAGCTTCGCTATTTAGGTACTGGTCGCCGCTTCTCCCGTTATCATATTACCTTGGTTCCACACCTTTGGTTTCTCACTCAGCGCCAAGATTGTCGAATCTTCCAGATGCAAACCGCTCCCGACATCGTTCGTCAGGTTTTTGATGATGCAGGCATGAGCGATTACCGCTTTGAGTTGTCAGCGCAATACGAAACGAAAGAGTACGTTCTTCAATACCGTGAGAACGACCAGCGCTTTGTGCAGCGATTAATGGCAGAGCACGGGCTTTGGTACTATTTCGAACACAGTGACGCTGGACACACTATGGTCATCGTCGATAGCAACGATGCGATACCCGAGCTTATCAGTTCGCCTATCAACGCTTCGTACCTAGGACCTGTGATTTATCATACCCAAGGTGGTGGCGCGCCAGACCGAGAGCATATCTTCGACCTTGAGCAAATCCATCGAACTCGTACTGGGTTAGTGAGCTACGGTGATTACAACTATCTCACGCCAAAAATTCCGCAAGGTACAAGCGCGGATGAAGGCCCAAACTTTGATTTGCAGCGCTACGACTATCTTGGTCGCTACACAACGCCAGAATTAGGTCAGCAGCGTGCAACAGAGTGGATGTCCGAATACACGGTGGATAGCCATCAGATTGAGGCCGCGAGCGATATCATGCGCCTCACCGCAGGTTACAGCTTCGATATCAGCCAGCATCCTCGTTCCAACATCAATCGTGATTACCTCATGTTGACGGTGATGCACACGGGCTTTAACCCTCGTGTACACGAAGAAGAATCGAGTGATGAGCCTACGACTTATTACAATCAGTTTGTCTGCTTACCAAGAGACGTAACATTCCGTGCGCCTAAAATGGCTTCACCTGTGATTGATGGCCCTCAAACTGCCGTTGTGGTTGGTCCTGCGGGCGAAGAAATCTACACCGATGAATATGGACGCATCAAAGTTCAGTTCCATTGGGACCGCTACGCACAAAGCGATGAGCATAGCTCATGTTGGCTACGTGTTAGTCAGTCAATGGCAGCACCGAACTGGGGCGCAGTGTATTTACCGCGAATTGGGCATGAAGTGATTGTGACCTTCCTAGAGGGTGACCCAGACCGTCCATTAGTGACGGGCGCGGTGTACAACGGTTTACACACGCCGCCATACCCATTACCAGAAAACAAAACGCGCACCGTGTTCAGAACCCAAAGCCATAAGGCTGAAGGTTACAACGAAATGTACTTTGAGGATGAGAGTGACCAAGAAGAGGTTCACTTCCGTGCTCAAAAAGACATGAAGACAGAGGTTCTAAATAACCGTTACCGAGATATAGGCAACGACGAAGAGCTTAAAGTCGCTCGAAATCAAGAAAATGAAATAAAAGGCGATCGTAAAGAAGAGATTGATGGACACAAAACCTCATTAACTAAGCAGACTTTCATTGAACAAGTCGAGCAAGATGTTTCTTTAACCTACAACCAGAACGAGTCCAAGAAAGTTACGGGAGCGCAATCACTCACCATTTATGACAATCGTAAAATGCTTATTGGTGGGAGTGATACGCGAGAAGTATTGAATAGCTCATCGGAAATCATTAAAGCCTCACGCTCTATTGATGTAGGCTCTGACGATACTCAAGGGATAGGGAATCATTTAAGTGTAGAAGTCAGCGGTAACACTTCTATTCGTTCTGACGGACAGACAGCGGTGGTATCTGCTGATGAAATTGCAGTCAAAGTCGGGTTTTCTGGGTTGGTCCTAAAAAGTAATGGCAATATTTTGCTTTATGGCTCGGATATCACGATAGATGGTGCTAGCACGACCAAAGTGTTGGGCTCAAAAGTGAAGATGAACCCTAATAAAGGAGCTGTGAGATTTACAGATGTGACAACTCGCACTCCCAAATCTGTATCTGCTTTGTCTACCCCATCGGCAGGGAGTGCTGCGACGTCAGCTTCTCCACTTGCTTATGTTCAAGAGCCAACGCAATCGAAACATTGGTTAGCGCTTGAGCTACGCAGTGAGCGAGATGTTTCTCTAGATGGATTAGATGTCACTGTAACGCATAGTGTCACAGGTCAAAAATTAACTCAGGCTATTCAAAATGGAGGGGTATTTTTTGATGATGTCATTGAGGGTAGTTGGCGCGTTACCGCAATCAGAGATGATCTACTTAATGAGGTTGAGCAACATGCGAGTCGCGAAGAGTCTGTCCTATCACCAGTAAACCAACGAGCACAAAGTGAATTAGATGCTTCGGGAGAGAAAGCCAAACAGTACAAGTATGTTGCTGTTGGTGACTTATGGGATGAAGAACCTGAAGATGACTTCTTACGTGACTACCATGGAGCACTTGATAGTCAATATGACAAAACCAATGCGGGCTTGAGTGTCGTTTCAAATGAGACAACAGTGATTGAAGTCAAAGCGCTTCGTAGTTATCTACCTTTGATCATCGATACTGACGAATACAGCCTTGTTAACAGCTATACGTTTGCACTACTGGCAACACAAGCCTATGCGAGTGATAAGTTTGGGATCCCTGATAGTGAGTCACCTTCTATACCTGAAGGTGGATTGGATACGTTACTGCATTCTTTGCAACAAAGAGTTAGACCAAATTACTGTGCGTCATTTAAGGAGCATTGGTTGCTCCATGAAGTGCCTTATTCAAAACATTTACAATATAAATTTTACACGGATGAAAAGATAGGATGTGAAGGGTACATATTGAGTAATGATGAAATGGCCATTATTGGCGTTCGAGGAACTCAAACGTACTTTGGGAATGAAGAAGTGTATAGGCTTGGTGATACTGCTTGGGCTCAGGCAACGAAGCATATTAATCGTGTGGCGTTTAAAGCAATAGAAATGCAAGATGGAGTTAGAGCGCTATTCCAATCAGATGGTTACCAAGATGTGATGACAGACTTAGATGCTTCTCAAATTCCAATATCTGAGCTAAACGGAACATATTTACACCAAGGTTTTTATCAATATGCTTCAGCGTTTTGGACACTAATACAAAAAGACATTTTAGAACTTCACAGTAGAAAAGATTTTTATGTATGCGGGCATAGTTTAGGTGGGGCTGGCGCCCTAATAATAAGTGCTTTACTAAAACAACACTTTGCTCCCCAAGTATTGCGACTGCACACATATGGAATGCCGCGAACAGGAACACATACATTTGTGGAAAACTACAACAGTATTGTTCATTATCGCCATGTGAATAACCATGATTTGGTTCCGCAGGTTCCTTTCAAGTGGACAAATACAAACCCTGAAGACATGACAGAGCATTCATGGGGGAAAGGCGTTGGCGTAACTGGTATAGTCATGTCTCTTTTGGATAAAGTAATTGATGGTGATGACGATAATTATCATCATCATGGAAATCTTGTGCAGTTGTTGACTTATAGCCCTGAAAAGCACCAACCCGATGAAGTGAAACAAGTTCTTCTTACACCACAGCAGACTCACATTACAAGTCTTACGTTTGCGCGCGATAAACAAGATGATACGTTTGTGCTGGCAAACACATTAAGCAAAGAGCATATTGATCTCAATGGATATGCTGCGACTGTGCTGGATTCCGGATTAGATCATATGATGTCAGAATATATTCCTAACTTGAAATCGCAACTTGAGATGCTGCTTGAAGGAACATTGTCCCATAGCTACGAGAGTGCCAATCGAGAGTTAAGTACGACGATAGAGAGTTTGAACGAAGGTCACCAAGCGCTGCAAAAAGAGCATGAGCAGAGCTTAAGTATTCCTTATCATGTTGGTGAGGCGAAACGTATTAGTTTGAGGGCGGAACAGGAAACCATTGAAAAGTTAGTTGCTAATCTCAAGCGTATTCAACGGGAGTTAGGTGTTCTGGTTAATTCTCCAACGTTACTCCCTCCTGCGACTTTACTTTATGGTGACAGCAAGCCACTAGATATTGATTTGGGGGGAGAAATAGATGGTTAAACTCATGAAACTCAGCTCTATAGTGCTAGCTATATGGTTAGGTGGGTACTTTGTTGCATTCCCCTTATTTGAGTGGTATGAGAGCTCTAGAGCCCCCTTTGGTGCTTCCCCAGATGAACACTATATCTCAATAAAAGGACTGAAACCGGAAGATGCGACTGTGAAAGCGTACAGCACTTTCCATGGTGGTGGAGAAAATTGTAAATCATTTTCATGGAGCGCTGTAGATGGTAAAAAGCGAAAAGGGGGGAAGGCCGTTTTGCGCTTCGCACATAACTTTGCTCAAAATGAAAAACAATATGAGCTTCGCATACCATATAAAAACTTCCTATCCAATGGATGTGATATGAAGTTATACAGAATTGTTGTGGATGCAAAGAATGCTTACGACACGGTTGGATTTGCTGAGTTAAGGATAACCCCACCAATACTTGAATTTGAGAAAGCTATAGACATGACCTCTATGATTGAGGCTAAAAATTGTAGGGATAAATATTATCCAGATTGGGAACGATGGGCTGGAGGATTCGCATGTGATTATTACATAAACGGGGCGCGAAAAGCTGAGTCTGAATTTAGTTATCAAGATATTAATATAGATTTCTCCCAATTCACTGACGACACAGTAATTCGATACGATATAACCGCTGGTGATAACTACCGAACAGAGCCTCAAGAGCAGAAAGAAACCAATGACTAGGCTTTTTTCACTACTCTTGCTTTAGTCGTGGGGGGATATTAGGCGACTCTTCCTTTCTTTGCCAAACACAGCAACCCCACCATTTGGATCACCGCCTGATGATAGCTACATTACAGTAGATATGCGGGTCAAAATGTCGCTCTTTCCGAAGGGAACGATAAGTGATTCTGGTTGCATAATAATGTTTTCCACGACTCTAAGAAAGTTGTGTGCCAATGTTAAGAGGATGCAGTAAAATAAACCCAATATAAGCCAACTACTTGGCTATAGGTTTACCAAAGAGAATCACCATGCTAACAGGCAAAATTCGTAATCAGATCGACCAAGTTTGGGAAATGTTTTGGACAGGCGGTGTCGCTAACCCAATTTCAGTTATCGAGCAGATCTCCTACCTACTATTTATTCGTCGTTTAGATGAACTGCAAAAGACCGCTGAGCGTCGCAGCCAAGCAACAGATCTACCGCTAAACAACCCAACCTTTTCGCCTGAAGAGCAAGCCCTTCGTTGGAGTAGTTTCAAAGATAAAGATCCAGACGTCATGATGGAAATCGTCCGTGATCGCGTGTTCCCTAAAATTAAGACGCTACAAAATGAAGGCAGCTTAACCATCTATCACACCGCTTTGACAGTCTTGTACTGACCATGCAACTAGACCTATTAGAGAAAGGTATGATCTCGGAAACAAGCCGTGGACGTGTCATCGAGTTTGCCGAGCAGTTAGAAGCCAAATCAACCATCCCAGCGGTACAAGCGCAACTACAACTGATTCAGGACATCCAGACCCAAGAGTTTTGGCAAGATATCCACTTAGTCACGCTAGAAGAGCTACGACGTAAGCTACGAAATCTCATGTTTGCGTTGGACAAAGATAAAAAAGAGATGGTGTACACCAACTTCGAAGACGAGGTTCAAGGTGTCCATGATGTGACAAACGTATACAAGAACCCAAGCGTTGATTTAGCTCAATACCGTAAGAAGATTGAGCTCTATATTCAAGACCACCAAGATCAATTAACCATCCAAAAGCTAAAGCGCAATAAAGCCATTACACAAGCGGACTTAGACGTTTTAGAAGGTTTGTTACTGGAAGCTAGCGGTATGAGTGATGTGGAAACGTATCGCGAAAAAATCCTACAAGAGAAGCCTTTAGGTACGTTTATCCGTGAACTTGTCGGCTTAGACATGAATGCAGCCAAAGAAGCATTCAGCAGCTTCCTTGATGAAGAGTCATACAACGCTGAACAGATTCAATTCGTCGACCAAGTGATCGACTACCTCGTTAATAACGGCATCTTAGATATGTCGCAACTCTTCGAGCCACCATTTACTGACAACCACGGCGAAAGCGCTTATGGATTCTTCGACGAGGGGACCGTCGTTGAGTTGTTTGGAGTTATTCGCAAGGTGAACGCGAATGCAGTGGTTAGCGAAACAATGAGTGCATAGATTGCTATAAAATCCTAGATATATAATGTTTGTGAGAAGCCGGTAGATTATTACATATGAACCATATCAAAACGAAGGGTATTAAAATTCCTTAAAATGAATGTTTATGCAAGTTTGTGTTCAATAACAGTGCTAATGATGACAGTTTTTGATGAAAAGTAGTATTCCAATTAAATAAATTAGAGTATTTAATCTAAGCAATAAATGTCCAGAACCTTCACAGTTGGCACTTCGTAATACAGAAATGTCCAAAAATGAGTTTCGCTCAGTTGATTTACCAGCAATTACTTTTTATAACCTTCATACTCAGCAACACTATCAGTAAGCTCCTGCTGTAGTTCATACACTCGAAACATCAGCGACTTATTCAATACTTCAAGTTCATCATTAGTGGCTAAAGCCTCGTCCCTCTCTGTACGATAGCCTTCTTTAAGTTCGATTTGCTTCCTTAATTCATCTTTGAGCCTATCGATTTCGCTCATATTTTCTGTGGAAGCCTTATCTATTTCAGATGATTTAGGTGTATCCAGGATTTCGTTGTATGTCTCGATAGCAGGGTTGGCGACATTATCAACGAACTCTTTGAACTTATGAATGTAACTGCGCCCTAAGCCCGCCTCGTTGTTGATTTTATTGAGAGTAAGACGGCCTTTGGCTTTAGTTCGTAGGGGCTTGCCATTTTGGAGTCGAGTGAGTGCCTTATGAAGCTTTTCTTCAGCCGACAATGCTTTCTCTTCTTGTACCAACTCCCTTAAAGTTTCTTGATTCATTTAGGTTACTCCTTGGGAAGACTAATAACTTCATCAGTAAATGGAGTATAAGGGATTTCATGGGCTTTTAGTGTCAGTTCTTCCACCAAAATTTTCTGCTTTAAGCCAGTCAAGATTGAGCTTTTTAATACATCACCCGTGTTAAGATTCGTAAACTTGGCAATCAATCGTTCTCGTTGCTTAGCAATCTTTTTCGCTCCCTTATCGGTCACCACTTTATGATCGCACTCTTTGATTTCCGCTCGAAAGAGTGATGTACCACACACTCGGTCACACGAAGCATTAGTACAATAGGCTCCACTCGGCAGTTGCATGATGTGAAAACTGCCACGACGAAGATTCTCTTCAATTTCTGAACGAGTCATGAAGATGCGTTTACCCGCTTTCAATTGATCCAATCGCTCCTGCATAATAGCCTCGCCTTTGGCCCCACTCAAATGCTCACTGTCGTTGTAGATCTCATCGAAGATATCTACCCCCAAATCAATCCCCGCCTCTTTCAAGTCGTTTAAAATATCCTCATCCATTAGCAGGTCATTCATCTGTGCTAATACCGCATTATTTGCGTAGTAACCTGACATATTGATGTTTTGGTGTTTGAATTGAAATTTAATCCCTGAAGCCGTGCCGAAGCCATACCGCACAAAGAACACGGCAAATGACCGTCTAAAGTCATGAGAGCTTAACCCCGAGTATGTCCCGCCAACCATTAATTGCCCCTCTCTTGAAGGGTTCAACATATTAAACTCGCCTACATCCTCTGGGGTGGCCTTGTATCCCAGATTGCTTATAAACCTTTTCAGTCCATTCCAAGGGTTAAATATATAGTTATCACTGTCTTGTTGTGTAGCTTTAGCCACCAAAAATGCGGAACACAATTGTTTTCTCATGTGCGCAATGTTATTTGCTGTTCCACCATCCGCTTCTTTCTTATCAACGTCATTGTGATAAAACTCGCGAGTTGACGCCATCATGTCATAAGCCAGCTCTAGCGCTGTTTCTGCAACAGAATGTGACTGCCAAGTGGCGATAGTCGGTATTCCATCATGTCCCTTGCTTGTTTCGCCTGTGAGTATTGTCACTAGCTGACCGTTAACCATTACCGTATCTACGCTATCTTTATTTAAAGATACAGCCTCGCCAATTCGTACGCCTGAGAAACCTTGAACTACCACCAAACAACTAGTCAGGATGTCAGCCAAACTCATAGCGTGCAAATCTACCTTAAAATCAGGAATGCGATGGTCAATCTTCTTTATCGCCCTTCTCACCCTTTGTTCAAGAGCTTCGTCGGTCATAGATAGTTGTTTTCTGCCAAAGCCGCAACCTTGTTCAGTAAGCCTTTCACCATTACGAATTCGATTCCTAATATCATAGGCTTCTCCCATCACCACTGAAATCTCATGACGATACGGATGATATTTTTCAACGGTTTCTAAAGCATGGTTCATGATGCATTGATATAATTTATGCGGAATAGCCACATGCTGTTCAGGTTCTTTTCCCGTTGCGCATTTTCTTAAGCCCTTCGCGTCAACATATGAATTAAGCAAACCAACATCCGTCAGTTTATTTAATGCTGAAAGAATATGATCTGTGTAGCTAAGCTGCTTCTGTTTCAGGCTACGGGTAAATGATGTCCACCGCCTGGCGTTATCTAATTGGCTCCAATCTGTCCCCTCCAAGCGGTCTGCAATGTGCTGTAGTGAGATCTTCATGGCATTCATTTGGGTGATCGATAAGGGCAAGGTGCTTACTTTTTTTGAGTGGTGATAGAACTGATATAAAGCGTCCTGTATTGCATTCACATACTCAGGATTAGTAGCAGCAAAGCTTACGGTTAATGAATAGTTAACACCAACGACATGCGACGTTGAAAAGTCCCACCTCTCGACGTGATATGGTTTATCTTTGATGTCGAGCCTGTCTAATCCCTCGATTAAGAATGCCGTTTCAGACTTCTGAATTGGAACTGATGAAACAATCTTATGGTGCTTGTCTAGTTTGTCATTCATGGTTAAAACGTCTCCAATAAGTCCATTAGGCTATACCCATCACTATAAAGCGGGTGAGGGGCTTCGCTGTGCATTTTTAGAGCTTGGGTGTAGTTATCAGGCGCAACCTTTTTAAAGCCCTTTAAAATCGACTCGATGGTGTTACACAGCTTATAAAATTTGTCCGTTGGCAGACTATTAATAGCTGGGTAAGCCTTCATTTCTTGTAGTGTGTCGTTGAAGGACAGCATTAGCCAAATATCCTCGACTTCAGACACTAATCTATGATGAGGACATTCGAAGCAGCCAAGGAAGTCGGTACAACGCTGCTCCTTTTCTGGCTGTTTGACACCCATATTTTCAAGGTTTTTCTTAATTCTTGCGGCAACACCTTGTGAGGAACCCTTACAACGAACGCCAAGGGGAGTTTGGGTGTCGTTCGCTGTTTCTTCCTTACGCAGCCTTTTATAGTCGTAGTCACTCAATACATTGGCATGATTAAACTTCGATTTATTCGCCGCCTCGTGAGGATCGGTGCCATTTTTCGAAAAGTCGTACAGCGCCTCATTGTTTGCCGCCAAACTCGTTCTATGATCGCTTTCGTTACCGTCAGAATAATTAACTGCAAGAACTTCAATTGAGTTGTTAGCTGACATCGACACTAACCAAATGTCTTTCGTGACTTTCATTAGAGTATCAATCTTTGTTTGGCGTAATTTTGAGGGTGTGACGTGGGCAAGCCCCAATTTCTTTGTGTACTTATTGATACTCTTTTGAGGGGTACTCTGACCTGCGTCAACGCACCCTTGAATCTCGCCTGATGCCTTAAAATAAGGGAACACCCAATCTGTTCCAGCGTTTTTCTGGAGTGTCATCGAAATTTCTAGCCATTGATGGAAGAACTCTTGAGTCTTTTTATGACAGCCAAGCGAAGTATCAAAGCCTAAATAATTTGCACGCGCCTTGGTCATGTCAAAGTAGACTTTGCCATCTGATTTAGCGGTAAACCGAATGTCGCTAAAACGCAGGTTTAAAAGAGGCGTTGTGTTTTGCCCTGTGAAGCAAAAGGCGAGCATCGCAACCAGTCGGGAAAAATGGTTATGTCTTGAATTTTCAGTCCTTACAGCATTCTTAAAATATTGCTTATAGTTTGCTTTTTTTACGGGGCTCCACCCATTTTTCTCGGCTTGTTGATTGAACAACTCCTCACTCCAAAGTGGGTGAAGACTGGGCTTAGTGCCCTCTAAAAAATGTTGCCTAAACTCGCCAAACGCCGCAATGAATCGCCGAACAAGCGGCTTGAATTCCCCAACCACATCGATGCCTTTATGTGAATCGGCCTGTTTTTGGGCACCTTTTATTGATATTAATTGCTTTGCCTCGATGGAGCGGTTATACGCTTTCAGGAAAAAACTCACCATCCTTTTAGCGGATGTCCATGTCCATAGACTTTGCTCACCTCGGTTACATTTGCCTTGATGGTAATCCATGTAGGCATCGTATAAATCTGGGGCGAAGTAGTCACCATTAATAGGCTCTCGATGCTCACGCTCCACCCAGCGAAGATATAGCTTCAATTGGTTAAAATATACTTGCTTTGTGCGATTGAAGTCCGTTTTAAGAAGGTGATAGACATCTCGGACAAACGCCTCTCTACACGCAACAGGGATATAATCCACCCCTTCTATTTTTTTGCCATACGCAGAGTAGTTAGGGACGTCTTGATATAACAACTGTGTAATATGAGATGTAACGCCGCCACATTTCAGCTTCAACTCATCCAAGTGAAGCGGCTCAACCGTTGCGGCCGGTGCCTCATAAAATGCTTCATCAAGGAAAACAGGTTTAGACTTACCGTTGCGGCTCATTTTTTCTTTGCCTCCTCAAGCTTTCTAGACGCTTCTTCGAGCTCAGGTAAATAATCCAAGTCGCTCTCTTCATCAAACACACCAACGTAGTCCAACACATCTTCCCAGATTTCATCCCCCGTAGGCTTATCTTGGGCAATTTGCAGATAAAGTAGCGTGGTGGATAAATCTTCATGGCCAAGAAATGCTGATACTATTTTTAGAGCCTCGTCTGCATCCATTTTCTTTAACAATGTCCGAAAAGCCGAGACTGCAAAGGTAGAGCGTAAGTTGTGAACCACCGAATCAATATCATTCGGCAAATTAACGGCGGCTGTTTTCCTGACCTCATTCCATCGAGTATTGATTTCTTCCAGTTTCTTAAACAACGGTACGCCAGAGTTGCTAATGAAAAGGTATTGCTTGTTTTCATTAACCCCATCAGGCCCATCAAAGTAGGCATCGTTACCCGCTTCTCTCTCAGCCTTGCACCGTTCTTTAAATTTCGCTAAGCGTTTTTTGTATCGTGGCGAGTGGCTGTAGTTGTACAGTTCGAGCATCAGTGAACTAGGAATAATGGTGCGTCGAGACTTATTGTTGTAACCACCACTAGGATCTTTAGTGAGTGAACCATATTGGTTGCCCACACCCAGCCTCAACATAGCAGTTTTCATGTCAGGGCGAACTACTTGCCCTAGGTGCAAACTTGCGCCTTCCTCCTTACGAAGCCCCGTGTAGCGGTAGACGCGCAGCAATAAGCAATACTCTTCAGGCAGGCTAACCAACTTTTCTTCGCGATTAACATTCTTAATGACTCGTTGGGTGTTAATCAGGACATTCTTAATCTCTTCCCACTCACTGTTTGATAGTGGCTTTAGATCGCGTCTTGCATTGGGTAATCTACCTCCATCGTTTCGCTTTGACTTTGGGAAACTCAGTTTTAAATCGGTGGTTTGTATCACCTTACGACTGTAAGCACTCATGTGAGTGCCACTGTTTTCAATGCTAATTAGCAAGGTTTCGAATTCGAACGGAGGGTTATTAAACTTCATTCCCTGTCTGAGATGATGCTTGTAAAACTCTACGACCGAACGTACATACGATACTGCGGTCGTTCGAGCCAACCCTGTTCCACTTATCGTTGTCTTTTTGATTGCATCCCTGTACATAAATGTGGCACGTAGGTTTTTCCTAACAGCAAATTTATCCCAAGCAGGGCGAGGAGGGGCGATAAAGGGATCGTAATCTTCATTGTCATATTTACTATCCCACTTTGCTTGAGCATCCAATATAAACCTGAAGTAATGTGTGAGAGCTTTAGAAGCTTGTTGGGACTCTTCTGCATCTTTCTCAACGTGTTTTGCAAGAATAAACTCATTAACACAATCCAGAGGCTCATATGAAAGTAGCTTTCCCTTGGTGAAAATAGTGTTGCCGTACTCATCTTTCATCGGCTTACCCTTCTCATCAAGCCGTTTAAGTTTCTCGTAACCAACCAAGTTCAAGAAGATAACCTTCTTAATATGAACATGACTTTCTTTGTTACGAGAGTATTCATATTGAAGCTCTCCATTATCATCAACGAACACCAATGGCTTTTTATAAGAGAAAGGTTTTAATGTTTTTGTCTTGATGTCGAAAATGATTTCCGTCATTTGAATGTCGCTAACTCATTATTTAGTTAACATTAAACCTATCACACATTCTCACCTTCAAAAGTCGTATAGATGGTAAAAAATAAAATTAGAGCAAAAAAAACCTCACCATGTGGCGAGGCTTTCATTATTTCTCACTTTTATTCTTCATCAAAATCGTCGGGGTCTTCGTATTCGTCAGAATCGTAGGGGTGTTCGTAGTAAGTACCCCAACCGTCGTAAATGATGTCGTATTTTTCTGCAAGATGAACCAGTTTCTCAACCTGAGCATCAATCGCTTCTGCGTTTAGTGCAGATTCCATTGTTGCATCACAGCAAAGTAGCTTGTTGCCGTCTTCATCTTCTGTTTCTTCAGCTTCAAGAACTTCAAAGCCCATCTTGAACGCCTCAACAACCGCTTTTTCTAGCGTGTCGAAGTCTTCAGCAAATAGGTGGTGCTCGATTTCGTATAGTGAATCTGGATCGCTGCCGTCTTCTAGCAATGCTGCAATGATATCGCGAGTCTCTTCCTTTTGAATCTCAATTAATTCTTCTACTGATAGATATTCATCTTCGTGAGACATGTTTTGGCTCCAGATTAGTTACTTGATGGAAACACTATACTCTAAACTGAGTACGTTAATGCGGTGAAATATGGCACGGATTGCGATGAAAAGCCACAAACAAACACCAAACTGCGGTGATTCTTGATGATAATTTTTGCTCGCAAATCTAAACCCCGCTCACAGAAACAAAAAATTAACAAAAACAGCTAATCTTTAATATTCAGAAGATCCTAATTGAACCTAAGACGAGTAATTTTAGACTTGTTTGCGTGTTTATGATCTTGGAGTGAATACAGCAACGGCTCGGTAACTCTGACCTAACGAATAAAAGAAAGCTAAAAACTGCATATTTCAGAATGGTTATGCATGTTTTATGCACTATTGATGTATGACTTCTCTCTCGAACGAAAAAGAATAAAAACGCACTTTATAAAAGTCATGAAAAAACAATAAAATATAGAATTAAAATACACTAAGGGATTATTTACAAAATATAACGCCAAAAAACGATATTTTTGCAATATATAAGCAAACTTCTAGGACTTGCATCTTTGTACCAAGCTTGTCATAACTAATGGCTGGAATATTTGTAAGGATGCAAAATGAGTAAGCTGTACGTTGGATCAGAAGTTGGTCAACTAAGACGAGTTCTATTAAATCGCCCAGAGCGCGCCCTAACCCACCTAACGCCATCGAACTGCCATGAGCTACTGTTTGATGACGTATTGGCGGTAGAAGCGGCAGGTGAAGAACACGACGCGTTTGCGCGCACACTGCGTGAACAAGATGTCGAAGTACTACTACTTCATGATCTACTGGTTGAAACCCTTGCGGTTCCAGAAGCCAAACAATGGTTGTTGAACACTCAGATCTCTGACTTTCGTTACGGTCCGACTTTCGCTCGTGACTTACGCCAGTACTTCGCAGAGATGGACGATGAGCATCTAGCAAGCATTCTCCTTGGCGGCTTGGCTTACTCGGAACTGCCAATCAAATCTTCATCAATGTTGCCGAAGATGAAGCGCCCACTGGACTTCGTGATCGAACCTCTGCCGAACCACCTCTTTACCCGTGACACGTCATGCTGGGTATACGGCGGCGTTTCTCTTAACCCAATGATGATGCCTGCACGTCAACGCGAAACCAACCATCTGCGTGCGATTTATCGCTGGCACCCAACCTTCGCTGGTCAAGACTTCATTAACTACTTTGGTGATGAAGACCAGCACTACGACAATGCCAACGTAGAAGGTGGTGATGTATTGGTTATCGGTAAAGGTGCCGTTCTGATTGGTATGTCTGAGCGTACAACACCACAAGGTGTAGAGAACTTAGCAGCAAGCCTGTTTAAATCTGGTCAGGCGAAAGAAGTGATTGCTATCGACCTACCAAAACACCGCTCGTGCATGCACCTTGATACGGTCATGACGCATATGGATGTGGACACTTTCTCGGTATACCCAGAAATCATGCGTAAAGATTTAGATACTTGGCGCCTAACACCTAAAGGCAACGGTGAAATGCATGTCGAAGCGTCACACAACTATCTGCATGCCATTGAATCGGCACTTGGCTTAGACCAGTTAAAGATCATCACAACCGGTGGTGACAGCTACGAAGCTGAACGAGAGCAATGGAACGATGCCAACAACGTACTGACGGTGAAACCTGGTGTTGTGATTGGTTACGAACGTAACGTCTACACTAACGAGAAGTACGACAAAGCTGGCATTGAAGTCCTGACTATTCCGGGTAACGAACTTGGTCGCGGTCGTGGTGGTGCACGCTGTATGAGCTGCCCAATCGAACGTGACGATATTTGAGAAACCTCTCCCACCAAATAAAACCAATTGAGACTAAGGTTGATGTGAATGCATCAACCTTTTTTTGTTTTTAGTTAAAATAATTATTCACAATAAAAGCATTTATATGTTTTAATGCTTTTATTCTTTATCAACCAAACGACCTAAGGGACGAGCTATGGCTTTCAATCTACGTAATCGCAACCTTTTGAAGCTATTGGACTTCTCAACTAAAGAGATCCAGTTTTTGCTCGAACTGTCTGCAGAGCTGAAAAAAGCTAAATATGCAGGAACAGAGCAGAAGAAACTTCAAGGTAAAAACATCGCACTAATCTTTGAGAAATCTTCTACTCGTACCCGATGTGCATTTGAAGTCGCAGCCTTTGACCAAGGCGCTCAAGTCTCTTACATCGGTCCTTCTGGCTCACAGATCGGTCATAAAGAATCGATGAAAGATACCGCTCGTGTTCTTGGTCGTATGTACGATGGCATCGAATACCGTGGCTTTGGTCAATCGATCGTTGAAGAGCTTGGTACTTATGCTGGTGTACCTGTCTGGAACGGTTTAACGGATGAGTTCCACCCGACCCAAATCCTTGCAGACTTCCTGACCATGCAAGAGCACGGACGTGGGAAACAACTGCATGAGATGACGTTTGCCTACCTTGGTGATGCTCGCAATAACATGGGTAACTCACTCATGGTTGGCGCAGCAAAAATGGGCATGGACATCCGCCTTGTAGCGCCAAAAGCGTTCTGGCCAGAAGAAGCATTAGTGGCAACTTGCCAAGAAATTGCCCAACAAACCGGCGCGAAAATCACGCTGACTGAAAACGTTGAAGAAGGCGTTAAAGGCTGTGACTTCCTATACACCGACGTTTGGGTCTCGATGGGTGAGTCTGCTGAGGCTTGGGATGAGCGTGTTGCGCTGATGACACCTTACCAAATCAATATGGATGTGATTAAGCAAACGGGTAACCCTCATGTGAAGTTCATGCACTGCCTGCCAGCCTTCCACAACGATGAAACAACTGTGGGTAACGAGGTAGCAGAGAAATACGGTATGAAAGGGCTTGAAGTCACCGAAGAGGTGTTTGAGTCTGAATACTCTATCGTATTCGACGAAGCCGAGAACCGCATGCACACCATTAAAGCCGTGATGGTTGCGACATTAGGCAGCTAAACCAAAGCATTAAAAATGGTAACAAAAACCATGATGTAATCGCTTGCGCTCACGAAAGTTAAGCGTATAATGCTCGGCAATTTGTCTGAGGATTACGAAATGCCCACGCCGATTGCTGACGTAAAAACGCGATTTGCTCTAGCTAAGCGACTACGCTTACGTGCTGTTATTTTCGTTAATTCTATTGAATTTTAAAACCTCCCCAATTGGGGAGGTTTTTTTATGCCTAAAATTCCATCACGGTGAATTTTGGGGATAGTCACCACTGTTATAGGGAAGAAGATCATGGCGAACTCGCTTTACCAGAAGCACATCATCTCTATTCCAGAGCTTTCACGTGAAGAACTGGAACTGATTGTAGAAACTGCAGGTCAGCTAAAAAAAGAACCTCGTCCAGAACTGATTAAAAACAAGGTTGTAGCGAGCTGTTTCTTTGAGCCATCCACGCGCACTCGTCTGTCGTTCGAGACAGCTATTCAACGTATCGGTGGTGATGTTATTGGTTTTGATAACGGTGGTAACACCTCTCTGGCGAAAAAAGGCGAGACGCTATCTGACTCAGTTCAAGTTATCTCTTCTTACGTCGATGCATTCGTGATGCGCCACCCTCAAGAAGGCGCAGCGCGCTTAGCCTCTGAGTTCTCTAACGGCGTACCCGTTATCAACGCAGGTGATGGCGCAAACCAACACCCAACGCAAACGCTACTCGACCTATACACCATCGCGGAAACGCAAGGTCGTCTAGACAACCTAAACGTTGCGTTTGTTGGTGACCTAAAATACGGTCGCACCGTACACTCATTGACGCAAGCATTGGCGAAGTTCAATAACATCCGTTTCTTCTTCGTTGCACCAGAAGCACTTGCGATGCCAGATTACATCTGCGAAGAGCTCGACGAAGCTGGCATTCAATACAGCCTACACACAGACATGGAAAGCGTGATTCCTGAGCTAGACATTCTGTACATGACTCGCGTACAGAAAGAGCGCTTTGATGAATCTGAATACGCACACATCAAGTCAGCTTACATCCTAACAGCGGCACTACTAGAAGGCGCGCGTGAGAACTTGAAAGTACTACACCCACTGCCACGCGTGGATGAAATCACCACAGACGTCGACGTCACACCACACGCTTACTACTTCCAACAAGCAGAAAACGGCGTTTACGCGCGCCAAGCATTGTTGGCACTGGTTCTTAACGAAACACTGTAATCGAGGGAGAAAAAGACATGGCTAAAGAAACTCAATTGCAGGTAGAAGCAATCAAAAACGGCACGGTAATCGACCACATTCCAGCACAAATTGGTATCAAGGTGCTGAAGCTGTTCGATATGCACAACTCTTCTCAACGCGTAACCATCGGTCTGAACCTGCCTTCGTCTGCACTCGGTCATAAAGACTTGCTGAAGATTGAGAACGTGTTCATCAACGAAGAGCAGGCAAGCAAGCTAGCACTTTACGCACCACATGCGACCGTAAACCAAATCGAAAACTACGAAGTGGTGAAGAAGCTAGCGCTGGAACTTCCTGAGCGAATCAACAATGTGTTTGAATGTCCGAACAGCAACTGTATTACACACAATGAGCCGGTTGCGAGCAGCTTCCAAGTGTTCGAGAAGAAGGAAGAAATCCGTCTGAAGTGTAAATACTGTGAGAAAGTCTTCGCGCGTGAGATCGTGACTGAGCGTTAATTTCCCGCTTCGAATCTTGCTAACGATAAATTAACTGATACCCCCGCTAATGCGCTGTCTCTTGATCAC
>NZ_JAHGAH010000176.1:0-16866 GCF_030248475.1 Vibrio sp. D173a | reverse complement strand
ACAAAGCGAAGTAGATAACTTTGTTGTTCGAAGAGCATTGGCTGCTCACGCAGCCAATAGGATGTTATTGCCTATTGACAGGCAGAAGGCTCATATGTGTTTGATTCTCAACCTCCTGGCTCTGATCCGCAATCAAAAATCAGCTCCCCCCCACTTTCATTTTCTAACGACAAATAAACCTCCATATCCTCAGCCTCATTAGCTCTTGGTGTGCTCCTCACACTTATATTCTCACCTGACTTATTAATATTGAGCTGAAATGTACTGATCCAAGAGTCTTTATTATCAACCTTTGTAATAGTGGCCACGCTTGCAATGACAATCATATATTCACTCTCGTAAATCCGACCTGCCACATTTTCGTTACTAAAGTTGACTTTTTTAGTCTTCAAGATTACCGAATTGCTTGAATAGTAGCCATTATCGACTAAGGTACAGCTTATGGTATTCTGCGAAAGAGAATTCGAATGAACTCCAAAAGAGACTAGCAATAAAGAGAATAAGAGATGATTCAACACATAATTCATGGGTAGAAAATTCCTTTTCCAGGAGTTGGGGAGTTCATAATTTGCCAACGTAAAGTGCGCTCAAGTTCCCATAGCCCTCTAGAGAACTCCCCCAAAGTCGCATCTTCAATCTCGCTCAAAATCAGACTCATTTTATCGGTTATTGACAAGGCCTCATCTAACTTATCTAAACTATACCCAACAGCTAACCCCACAAATATTGCAACTGCTAAGGGCGCTGCTGCAATAGTTGTGATAGTCCCTACTATAGTTGCAGCCACGGCAGCTACAATACTACTTACTCCAACTTTAACGATAGTTATAGATAAATCCGCGACGAGATCTGTCAGTAAAACTCTATCCTTTAAGATGTGTTGAAGGATAATTATTGGTACACTCAGGAATATGGTAAGCCTAGCACCACTGCGAACACTACTAGCTATTGCAGATGCCTTTCCTAGTGCCATATCTACAACTTGCGTATTTGAAGCTGTTTTAGTAAAAATGCTTTTAAAGCCCAATTTTCCGTTAAAGAGGACATACTTCTCTCCAGCAATAACCTTTTCAAAAATACGCCCTTTAATTCCCAGATCTCGAGCCATTTGACTCAACGTTTTAAAGTCTAATATTGAAGACGCATATCCAGCTCCGGATCTAGCATTAGCTAAATTCATTTGGTCATGCAAGTCTGCAAGTTGCTCAGCAGATAATAAGTAAAGAATTTGGTGCTTTTCTTTAAGTGCTGAGGCCAGTTTTTTATCTTTTACCATTGCTTGAGTCATATTTCTTCCTTGTGTGCACCCTGTTGAATGATGATAAACCTAGTAGCTCTGAAGTATCAGAACGAATGATACCCATGAATTAGCATAATCACGCCTCAGCTTACACACCCTCATCATCTAATTAATATCAGTAATCTTAAGATTGAAACTAGTTACATATAAGCTTGCGATAGATGTATAAAATCCTCCCCCTCACCATGCTTAGAAAACATCCCTAAGCAAACAGAAAGGGAGCAACGTACCGCCACATTTTTGGGGTAAGCACTAGCACTTTTTCTCAAGGTGCGGTTAAATCGCTGCCATAAAGATTTTTCGTATTCAAATAAAGAACTGTTTAATTGTCTGAACGGCACAGCTAAGGTGCGTCGTTTTTTTACTTGTTAAGGGTACCTTATGAATTCAATGAGTTTTCTAATCTCAACCCTATTTGACCTCTACATCATGGTCGTCATTTTGCGTATTTGGTTGCAGGCTGCACGTGCAGATTTCTACAACCCATTCTCGCAGTTTATCGTCAAAGCAACCCAACCGGTTGTGGGTCCACTGCGCCGCGTGATCCCATCCATCGGCAGCATCGACCTAGCGACGGTATTGTTCGCTTACGTACTGTGTGTGCTTAAGTTTGTTGCGCTGCTCCTGATCGCTTCTAGCGGTTCGGTGTCATTTAGCATGGACTTCCTATTCCTAGGCTTATTGTCTTTGATTAAAGCCGCTGGCGGCTTGTTGTTCTGGGTACTACTGATCCGCGCAATCCTGAGCTGGGTTAGCCAAGGTCGCAGCCCTATCGAATACGTATTCCATCAACTAACTGAACCAATGCTAGCACCAATCCGCCGCATCATCCCTGCAATGGGTGGCTTCGATTTAAGCGTGCTTGTGTTGTTCATCGGCCTACAATTCGCTAACTTCCTAATGGGCGACATGATTGGTCCTATATGGTATCAACTATAATGTCAGAAGCAGTTTGGCATGATGGCGAGGATGTGGTGCTTCGGCTCTACATCCAACCAAAAGCAAGCCGCGACAAGATCGTCGGCTTGCATGGTGAAGAGCTCAAAATTGCCATCACCGCGCCGCCTGTCGATGGTAAAGCGAATGCGCACTTAACCAAGTGTTTAGCCAAACAATTTAAAGTTGCTAAAGGTTTGGTTCACATAGAAAAAGGTGAACTGGGACGTCATAAACAAATTCGGATAGAATCCCCAGTGCAAATACCTACAGAAATTAAAGCCATCATTTGATGGCTTTTTATTTACGAAATTCGTACCAATAATAAAGCGTCCGATTCGAGGAAGTGATAATGAGCAAATGGATTACCGCCCTACTGATCAGCCTGTTGTCTTTACCAAGCATGGCAGGTCAGTTCAAAACCATGAAAGACATCGAGGTCCACTACATCGCGTTTAACTCAACCTTTTTAACTCCCAAGATCGCCCGTAGCTACGACATCAAGCGTAATGGCTACAATGCAGTACTGAACATCAGCGTGCTCGATAGTGCCTCTCTGGGTAAGCCAGCCGTTGAAGCTAAAATCAGTGGTCAGGCGAAGAACCTTATCGGTCAAACGCAAAAGCTCACCTTCCGTGAAGTGAAAGAAGGCGATGCGATTTACTACCTAGCAGAGCTCGGTATCACTAACGAAGAAACTTTTACCTTCGATATTGACGTTAAAGCTGGAAACAAAGGCTCAGGTAAGCTTAAATTCACCCAGAAATTTTATGTCGAAGAGTAATTGGGTTGTGATGATCTAAAAGCTTTTAGAACATCATAACCCTAGAACCAATTTAATCAGGGAGAACACTGCGTTCTCCCTTTATCGCTACAGAAAGAGACGACCATGAAAAAGATAGTGCTAGCAACAGGCAACCAAGGCAAAGTTCGTGAGATGGCAGATCTGCTGTCTGACTTCGGTTTTGAAGTATTAGCGCAAAGTGAATTCAACGTATCTGAAGTAGCAGAAACTGGCACGACTTTCATCGAAAACGCGATCATCAAAGCTCGCCATGCAGCACAAGAAACGGGGCTTCCTGCGATTGCGGACGACTCAGGCTTAGAAGTCGATTTCTTGAAAGGCGCTCCGGGCATTTACTCTGCACGTTACGCGGGTGAAAAAGCCTCTGACCAAGAGAACCTAGAGAAACTGCTTAAAGCAATGGAAGGCGTACCAGAAGCAGATCGCACCGCTCGCTTCCACTGCGTATTGGTTTTGATGCGTCACGAGAACGATCCAACCCCTATCGTTTGTCACGGTAAGTGGGAAGGTCGTATTCTAACCGAAGCACATGGTGAAAATGGCTTTGGCTACGACCCAATCTTCTTCGTTCCTGAAGACAACTGCGCGTCTGCCGAACTTGAGCCAGCACGTAAGAAGCAACTGTCTCACCGTGGTAAAGCGCTCAAATCGTTGTTTGCTCAACTGTCTGAGCAAGTGTCTCAGTAATCACGAGCGAATTAGACCATGTTAACGCCCCCAGCACTAAGCTTGTATGTACACATCCCGTGGTGTGTACAAAAGTGCCCATATTGCGACTTTAACTCTCACGCGCTCAAAGCCGAGATCCCAGAAGAAGAGTACATCAATGCCCTTCTTGAAGATTTGGATACCGACATTGAGAAATACCGTCTTAACGAAGCGCCACGTCCACTGCATTCAATCTTCATTGGTGGTGGTACGCCGAGTTTGATTTCGGCAGAAGGCATCGAGCGTCTACTTAAAGGTATTGAAGCGCGTATTCCGTTCAAGCCTGAAATCGAAATCACCATGGAAGCTAACCCAGGAACCATTGAAGCTGAGCGTTTTGTTGGCTACCGCAAGGCTGGTGTAACGCGTATCTCTATCGGCGTGCAGAGCTTTGAGCAACAGAAGCTTGAGCGCTTGGGGCGTATTCACGGTCAACACGAAGCCGTCAATGCTGCTAAGCTAGCGCACCAAATAGGTTTGAATAGCTTTAACCTCGATCTCATGCACGGTTTACCTGATCAAAGCATCGAACAAGCCTTGGCAGATTTGGATAAAGCGATTGAGTTGGCGCCGCCGCACCTCTCTTGGTATCAGCTGACCATAGAACCAAACACCATGTTCTATTACAAGCCACCGACTCTGCCAGATGACGATGACTTGTGGGATATCTTCGAACAAGGACATGAGAAGCTGGCAGCAGCAGGTTACGTTCAGTACGAGATTTCTGGTTACAGCAAGCCGGGCTATCAGTGTCAGCACAACCTGAACTACTGGCGCTTTGGTGATTACCTTGGCATTGGTTGTGGCTCACACGGTAAGCTGAGCTTTGCTGATGGTCGCATCGTTCGTACCACTAAGGTCAAACACCCGCGTGGCTATCTGATGGCATACCAAAACATGGTGAAGCCGTACTTGGATAGTGAACAGCTTGTGGCTGATGAAGATCGCCCGTTTGAGTTCTTTATGAACCGTTTCCGCTTAATGGAGGCGTGCCCGAAACAAGACTACATCGATACAACAGGTCTGCCGTTGAGCTCAATTCAAGAGACTATCGATTGGGCGCTTGAAATGGGTTACCTGAGTGAAACAGAGACTCACTGGCAAATTACCGAGAAAGGTAAGCTGTTCCTCAATGACTTGCTTGAAGCCTTTATGGCGGAAGAGGAATAAGAAAGGGAATCGAGATTCGGGAACGGACTGGGGCCTTCGAGAAACAGAATGTATAACTACATTTACCTAGGCAGAAACAAAAAGGGTTGGCGCTCAAACGCCAACCCTTTCTTTTATTCATAACAACACTTATCTAAAGCGAAGCGTTCCTAAGTCCCGAATCCACAAGGACGAAGTCCGTTCCCATATCCAAGTGCAAAGCGCTTTTAAAAAATCGAACGACCAATACGCTCAGCAAGTAACTCAAGCGCTTTAGTACCAGCGAGTGAGTTACCAGATGCATCAAGCTCTGGTGACCAAACAGCAATCGTCATTTCACCCGGTACGACAGCGATGATGCCACCACCAACACCTGATTTACCCGGCATACCAACGCGGTAAGCAAATTCACCGGCACCATCGTACAAACCACAAGTTGCTAGCAATGCATTCAACTGCTTGGTTTGCGTTGGTGATACCACAGGCTTACCCGTTTGCACCGACGTGCCTTTATTGGCTAAGTAGCTAAAGGTCTTTGCGAGATCAACACAGCTCATCTTCAATGCACACGCATGGAAGTAGTTTTGCAGAACTGGGATAACCTCGTTCTCGAAGTTACCAAATGAACGCATCAAGTATGCAATCGCAGCGTTGCGGTCGCCATGCATCATTTCAGACGCGGCAACCACTTTGTCGTACACAATATGAGTGTCACCAGATAGCTGACGAGCAAATTCCAATAGACGCTGACGCGGCGCAGAGAGACGGCTTTGCAGCAAATCAGCGACCACAATAGCACCGGCGTTAATGAACGGGTTACGTGGAATGCCCTGCTCCATCTCTAACTGGATCATCGAGTTAAACGCCTGACCAGAAGGCTCTTTACCTACACGACACCAGATCTCTTCTTGCTTGTACAAACACATAGCCAGAGTCAGGCTCAACGCTTTTGAGATCGACTGAATCGAAAACGACTCCTCTGCATCGCCCGCTTTAATCACTTCACCTTCATTGGTGTATACCGCGATACCCAGTTTGGTATTGGGTACTTTTGCCAATGCGGGAATGTAGTCGGCGACTTTGCCTTGACCAATTAAAGGGCGAACTTCCGCTAGAATGTCTGTCAAAATTTGCGCTGTAGGTTTCATCTTCTACCTTCTTGTCACAAGAACCCAAATAGCTGAGTTCAGAGGTAAAAAAAGCCAACGCGGACGTTGGCTTTTCCATGGAATTTATTCGACTCAAGTCGATTATGGTTTTATTGCCACAATGATGTTGCGGTTGATGGATTGATCAACACGGTGAAGATAACCGATGTAAGGCTCTTCTGAAAGTACCTTCCACCCTTGCTCTTCAAATAATGCCGCCACGTCTTTCCACTTCAAGGTGAATTCGTTAAAAGACAGCACCACAGAACCTTGCTTCTTCAGCACCACTTTCCATGCAGGCAGAGCCTCTTTTAGAAGCTCCAGTGGGCTGCGGTTCAGTTTGCTGTCTTTGGCATTTTTGCTGCCGTGCTGCACGCCGTAAGGCAAGTCAGACACCATCACATCTACCGAGTTCTTCTTCACAACTTGGTCTGCAATACGCGTATCTGCTGAGTACAGCTTCATTGTTTGAAGATTACCTTTGTTGTAATCGTCTTTGTCTGCTGCTGCCTCAACCACGAAGCCATCTGCCACTTTTTTACCACCAGAAGTGCGCTTTTCTTTGCTCACTTTGTGCTTAAAGCGACCGTTCTTCATGAACTTAACGATGAAGGTTTGGATCTCTTGAACCCATTTCTGGTTGATCTCCACACCCACAACATTCAAGCCGTGGATCAAACCTTCAAACAGTGTTGTACCTTTACCACACATAGGATCCATCAGCGTCAAATGCGCACTGCCCGTGTTGGCAGCACTGACGCCTAGGTTCACCATCAAACGCGTAAACTGCTCGTTTGTTTTACCTGTGTAACGCAGGATCTGACTCATGCTCTCAGGGAAAGTATTGAATGCAGGCGCCTGAATTGGACGTAATAAGCCATCTTCACGCACTTCAAATAGCGCGTAGTAGATAGATGACGCAGCAATCTTGCCTGCCTGTGCTTCACTTAGTTCGGTTTCGCAAGAGAACACAAGTGCAGCAGGTAGACCCACGTCTTTGTTGCCAATTTCGGTTACTTCAACACCTTCCGACGCCAAAATCGCTTTCAGCTCAGAACATGCAATCGTCATTGCGCTATCAAAGTAAATACGGTTATGACCCGGATTCGCTAATATCGCGTAGTGGTACATCTACTGGCTCCTTAAGCAGTACGCTTGAATTTGATATCCCACACACCGTGACCTAGACGGTGACCGCGAGCTTCAAATTTAGTCAGTGGACGCTCTTCTGGACGAGGAATGAAGTCGCCTTCTTCAGCGATGTTGTCGAAACCAGGTGCTTGGTTCATGATTTCAATCATGTGCTCAGCGTAGTTTTCCCAGTCTGTCGCCATGTGGAAGATACCTTCATTAAGGATAAGCTTCTGACGAACCATTTCAGCGAACTCAAGCTGTACGATACGACGCTTGTGGTGACGCTTTTTGTGCCATGGGTCTGGGAAGAACAGTTGTAGCGTTGCTAGGCTACCATTTGGGATCATGTGTTCGAATACTTCTACAGCATCGTGACACATTACACGTAGGTTAGTGATACCGGCTTCGCGAGCATCTGCAAGACAAGCACCAACGCCTGGACTATGCACTTCGATACCGATGAAGTTTTTCTCTGGCGCGTTCTTTGCCATTTCAACCAATGAAGCACCCATACCAAAGCCGATTTCAAGCACTACTGGGTTATCGTTGCCAAACACTTCTTTCCAATCAAGAAGTTCAGCTTTGTAGTCGATACCCATTGTTGGCCAGCACTCGTTCATCGCATTTTCTTGGCCCTTAGTTAGACGACCTTCGCGACGCACGAAACTGCGGATTTTACGGATCATTTTACCGTCTTCGTTGTATTCGTTAGTGGTTACTTCACTCATTGATTTTGCCTGCACATTGATTAATCAAAGCGGGGATTATCCAAAGAATTCACTTAGGTGCAAGTATTTGTTGAGCTATCGGACTATGGCAGCCCAAAAGCAAACAAACCAGACACAATATCCCCACAGTTTATCTGTTGTACTTACACCACAATCTGTGGTGCAATTTTGCTCCTAACCAATAATAGAATACAGAGCAAGTCGTGACACCTTTCGCCAGTGCCATCTTAGAATGGTATGACGCATATGGAAGAAAAGATCTTCCGTGGCAACAAAACAAGACCGCTTATAGTGTCTGGTTGTCTGAAATCATGCTTCAGCAAACTCAGGTCACTACGGTTATCCCTTATTACCAACGCTTTTTGGAGCGTTTCCCGACCGTGGTCGATCTTGCCAATGCTGAGCAAGATGAAGTGCTGCACCTTTGGACCGGCTTAGGTTATTACGCTCGTGCTCGTAACCTTCATAAAGCCGCAAAAGAGGTCGCCCATAAATACAATGGTGAGTTTCCTCTAGACCTAGAGCAGATGAATGCCCTACCGGGGATTGGTCGCTCCACCGCCGCTGCGGTTCTTTCGTCTGTCTATAAACAGCCACATGCGATATTAGACGGCAACGTAAAGCGCACACTTTCACGCTGTTTTGCCGTGGATGGATGGCCGGGACAAAAGAAAGTCGAAAATCAATTGTGGGAAATCGCTGAAACGCACACGCCACAAACAGACGTCGACAAATACAATCAAGCCATGATGGATATGGGTGCCATGATGTGTACCCGCAGTAAGCCTAAATGCACCTTGTGTCCGGTCAACGAACTTTGTGTAGCAAAGAAACAAGGTAATGTGCTTGATTACCCGGGTAAGAAGCCGAAAAAAGACAAGCCGGTTAAGCAGACACGTTTCGTTATGCTGCACCACAAAAATGGTGATAGTCACGAAGTGTGGCTAGAACAAAGGCCGCAGACAGGTATTTGGGGCGGGCTATTTTGCTTCCCGCAAACCGAGCATATTGATGTAGAGAGCGATATTGAGTTACTACTGGAACAACGTGGTATTCCAGCCAACGATATTAGACACCAAGAAACTCTGATTACGTTTCGTCATACATTCAGCCATTACCATCTCGATATCACACCGATTTTGATTGACCTGTCAAAGCAACCCAATGTGGTGATGGAAGGTAACAAAGGTCTTTGGTATAACTTATCTAAACCTGAAGAAGTCGGTTTGGCAGCCCCAGTAAAACTCTTACTGGAAGCGCTACCCCACGAGCTTCGTTAATTAATTGCAAGGAGTCATTATGAGCCGCACTGTTTTTTGTGCTCGACTAAAGAAAGAGGGCGAAGGTCTAGACTTTCAACTTTACCCAGGTGAACTAGGTAAACGTATTTTCGATAATATCTCGAAAGAAGCTTGGGCTCAGTGGCAGCACAAACAAACTATGTTGATCAACGAGAAGAAGCTCAACATGATGGATCCTGAACATCGCAAACAACTTGAGACTGAAATGGTGAATTTCTTGTTCGAAGGTAAAGATGTTCACATCGAAGGCTACACGCCACCAAGCGAATAAAGCAAACTTGTTTTAAAACAATGACATCACAACCAACCTTGTGGTGTCATTTTTATATTAGAGCCCACAAAGCCATCTCAATAGTTATGAAAAAAATTGCCTTTATTGCTACCGCACTCTTAATGGCAGGTTGTAGCCGCGAATTCGTCGAGCAAATTTACGATGTCAATTACGAGCCAACCAACCGTTTTGCCAACAACCTAGCAGAACTGCCGGGACAGTTTGAAAAAGACACCGATGCTCTCGATGCACTGATCAGCAGCTTCTCTGGCAACATTAAAAAGCGCTGGGGCCAACGTGAAGTGAAAGTCGCAGGTAAAAGCAATTACGTAAAATACATCGATAACTACTTGAGTCGTGCAGAAGTCGACTTCCAAAAAGGTGTGATTACCATCGAAACGGTTTCTCCAACAGAGCCACAAAAACACCTTAAGAACGCCATTATCACCACACTTTTAACGCCAGATGATCCGGCGAGTGTCGACTTGTTCTCTTCTAAAGAGATCAAATTGGAAGGTCAGCCCTTTCTTTACAATCAAGTTGTCGACCAAGACAAAAAGCCCATTCAATGGTCATGGCGCGCGAATCGCTTTGCCGATTACTTGATTGCTAATCAAGTAAAAACCAAAGATGTCGACTTTAAGAAAGCGTATTACGTTGAAATCCCAATGGTAGAAGACCACTTCTCACAGCGTAGTTACCAATACGCAGACATTGTGCGTCGTGCCTCGAAGAAATACGACATCCCTGAAGATTTGATTTACGCCATCATCAAAACCGAAAGTAGCTTTAACCCGTACGCAGTAAGCTGGGCTAATGCGTATGGATTGATGCAGGTTGTGCCGAAAACAGCTGGCCGTGATGTATTCAAGCTGGTGAAGAACCGTTCTGGGCAACCAAGCCCTGAATATTTGTTTAATCCAGAAAACAACATTGATACTGGAACGGCTTACTTCTACATCCTTAAAAACCGTTATTTGAAAGATGTACAGCACCCAACTTCGTTGGAGTACAGCATGATTTCTGCTTACAACGGCGGAACTGGTGGTGTTTTAAACACTTTCCATCGAACTGATCGCAAACGTGCGATGCAAGATTTAAATTCTTTACAGCCAAACCAAGTTTATTGGGCACTAACCAAGAAACACCCGAACGCAGAAGCACGTCGTTACCTAGAAAAAGTTACAAATTTCAAAAAGGAATTTAACGCAGGGTAAACTTTTTTCCGACAGTTGAATAAAAAGCGTTCGAACAACCACTTTTTTGAAATTATTTAAAAAAAGTGGTTGACGCAAAGCAGGAAAATCCGTTTAATAGCGCTCCGTCGCCCGGATAGCTCAGTCGGTAGAGCAGAGGATTGAAAATCCTCGTGTCGGTGGTTCGATTCCGCCTCCGGGCACCACAATTTAAAATTGTTGGTGCTTAGCACGAACAGTTAAAAAGAAAACGGTACGCCGACTTAGCTCAGTAGGTAGAGCAACTGACTTGTAATCAGTAGGTCACCAGTTCGATTCCGGTAGTCGGCACCATTCTTTTGCCTCGATAGCTCAGTCGGTAGAGCAGAGGATTGAAAATCCTCGTGTCGGTGGTTCGATTCCGCCTCGAGGCACCACATTTGGTGCACTTGCTTAAAGCAAGACACAAACAGAATAGTTCCTCCTTAGCTCAGTTGGTAGAGCGACGGACTGTTAATCCGCAGGTCACTGGTTCAAGTCCAGTAGGAGGAGCCAACTTCTAGAGTTTCATGTAAATGAGATTCTAAAAAAAGAAGAGTTTACTCTTCAAAAAAGAAAACGGTACGCCGACTTAGCTCAGTAGGTAGAGCAACTGACTTGTAATCAGTAGGTCACCAGTTCGATTCCGGTAGTCGGCACCATTCTTCTTTTGCCTCGATAGCTCAGTCGGTAGAGCAGAGGATTGAAAATCCTCGTGTCGGTGGTTCGATTCCGCCTCGAGGCACCATATTTGGTGCGCTTGCTTAAAGCAAGACACAAACAGAATAGTTCCTCCTTAGCTCAGTTGGTAGAGCGACGGACTGTTAATCCGCAGGTCACTGGTTCAAGTCCAGTAGGAGGAGCCAACTTTGAAAGCCAAGTCTTCGGACTTGGCTTTTTTCTTATCTGCAATTCTAAAATCCCCCTCTACTTTCACTTCCCTCCCTTCCTTTACCATCAATCCCCTCTCGAAACTTCGTTATAAACTCAGACACCATTGATAAAAAACACTTATTTCACGCTAAAAATTTAATCTAAATCATAGTTTCAGCACGACCGCATAGGCGCTTGTATACAAGTTCAATATGATGAATTTATTATTACGCCCCCTAATAAGCCATGAATTGCATAGTACGTAACACGCCTTGTGAGCTAACTATGAAATTAAAAACTCAAGCCTATTTATTATCTGCAATCATATTGGTTGCCCTGCTTGCTCTAACCGCGACAGGTCTATGGACACTGCGCGTAGCAAGTAATCTTGATAACAAAGCTCGAGTTACTGAGCTATTTAAGAGTGCCTACAGCATTCTGACTGAAGTTGAACAAATGGCCGTGGAAGGCAAGATGCCAGAAGATGAAGCCAAAGCGCTGGCGACCCGCCTACTTCGTAACAATATCTACAAAGACAACGAATACGTTTATGTTGCAGACGAGAACATGATTTTCGTGGCGGCACCACTTGATCCGCAACTGCACGGTACCAGCTTCCACGATTTCCGCGATGGTGATGGCAACAGTGTCGGCCAATTGATTTTGGATGTACTGGGCCGTAAGACAGGTCAAATCGTTGAATACACCTGGACACAGAAACAACCAGATGGAACGGTCGAAGAAAAGCACTCTATCGCAGAGAAAACACCACATTGGAACTGGGTGGTAGGCACTGGTATCGGGTTTAATGAAGTCAATGCTCGCTTCTGGTCAACGGCGCAATGGCAGCTGGCACTGTGTTTAGCGATTGCAGGCGCGATTCTAGGCGGCCTAATTATCTCTATCCGTAAGATGCTTAATCTACTCGGCGGCGAGCCAAATGACGTACGTGAAGCGGTTCAAGCCGTTGCTCAGGGAGATATCCAAGCCAGCTTTGAACACACAGCCCCTAAAGACAGCATCTATGGCGCAGTGCAAGAGATGAGTCAATCTCTGGCTAAGATGGTAACGAACCTAGACGAATCAATGCACGCATTACGTTCAGAGCTATCAGCCGTAGAGTCTCGCTCTAATTCGATCGCTGATCTAACCATCTCTCAGCAGCAGTCGACGGCAATGATCGCAACAGCGATGACAGAAATGGCTTCTTCAGCTAACCATGTTGCAAGCTCGGCAAGTGACACTGCACATAACACCGATGAAGCAGACAAACAAAGCCAACACACGCAATCATTGATCCATAGTACGGTAGATAATATTCAAGGCTTGGCTACTCAGCTAAATACGGCCAGCAAAGCGGTTGCGGATCTTGACCAAGATGTAAATAGCATCGTGAAAGTTCTCGACGTAATCGGCGATATTGCTGAGCAAACTAACCTACTGGCGTTGAATGCCGCCATTGAAGCAGCTCGTGCAGGTGAACAAGGTCGAGGCTTTGCGGTAGTAGCAGATGAGGTGCGAAACCTAGCAGGACGAACACAAGACAGCACAAAAGAGATTCAACAGATGATCTCTAACCTTCAAGAAGGTTCGCGCAATGCTATCCATACAATGGAAATCTGTGCCGAAACCAGTGAAAGCACGGTAACTGAGTCTATGAACGCCTCAGAAGCGCTACAACAAATAGTTACAGCTCTAGAGTCTATTACAGCCATGAGTCAGCAAATTGCTACGGCTGCAGCGGAACAAACGCAAGTGAGTGATGACATTGCACACCGCATTAACCTGATTGAAGAAAGTGGTAGTCAGCTAAATGCGGTAGTAACAGAGAGTCAATCAAGCACGCAAACATTGGCATCTTTAGCGGATGAACTTGAAGGTTGGGTGAACAAGTTCTCAGTAAAGCACTAGTTTAAAGTCAATTGTTCAATAAAAAGCACGTTTTCAGACGTGCTTTTTTGTTTTTATCGCCTTTATTCTGAAGGTGAGCACCCTATCATTATTAAAACAGCGCTTAAAACATGGCGCATTGCTGCTCAAAATGCATAAAAACAGCCCACTCCGAGCACAAATTCATCAAACGATATTTTATTTTAATTTTATTGTTGACCTGAAAGCCGAAAAGCCTTTTAATACACCTCGTCGCCCGGATAGCTCAGTCGGTAGAGCAGAGGATTGAAAATCCTCGTGTCGGTGGTTCGATTCCGCCTCCGGGCACCACAATTTAAAATTGTTGGTGTCTAACACGAACAATAGAAAGAATAACGGTACGCCGACTTAGCTCAGTAGGTAGAGCAACTGACTTGTAATCAGTAGGTCACCAGTTCGATTCCGGTAGTCGGCACCATTTATTCTTAAACAAGATAATTCCTCCTTAGCTCAGTTGGTAGAGCGACGGACTGTTAATCCGCAGGTCACTGGTTCAAGTCCAGTAGGAGGAGCCATCTTTCAGTTAGTAAGTCGATTACTTATTAACGAAAATGTGCCGACTTAGCTCAGTAGGTAGAGCAACTGACTTGTAATCAGTAGGTCACCAGTTCGATTCCGGTAGTCGGCACCACTTATTAAAATTTGTTCCTCCTTAGCTCAGTTGGTAGAGCGACGGACTGTTAATCCGCAGGTCACTGGTTCAAGTCCAGTAGGAGGAGCCATATTAGAAAAAGCCGCATCACTTGATGCGGCTTTTTTGCATCTGAAGAAAACTCGCAGCTCCCCTCTTCATCCAACTTTATCTCAATCAACAAAAAAGCCAGGTGATATACCTAGCTTTCTATTTTGTATCGTATCAGTGAGTAACTAGACAGAAGGCTAGCTCAACCCTCCAAGGCAGATGTACTTAGTCTCTAGATACTCATCCATACCTTGCTTCGCACCTTCACGACCAATGCCAGATTCTTTGATCCCACCAAATGGCGCTACTTCTGTAGAGATAATCCCTTCGTTTACCCCTACCATGCCGTATTCCAAACCTTCACTAAATTTGATGATGCGCTTCAAACTGTCAGTATAGAAGTAGCAAGCTAACCCATATTCAGTGTCATTCGCCATCGAGAGCACTTGTTCATCGTCATCAAAACTAATGACTGGCAGAACCGGGCCAAACAGCTCTTGCTGCACGATCGCCATACTCTGTTCCACATTATCTAAGATAATAGGCTCCATAAAGCGCCCAGAGCGTTTTTTAGGCTGGTTAATCATTGTTGCCCCTTCTTGTACTGCCTGATCAACCACTGCCTCTAGACGATGCTTAGAAGCCATTGTGATAACAGGACCAAGAGTTGTATTTTCCTCAAGGCCATTACCGACCGTCAGGCCCGCGGCTTTATCCAGAAGCTTAGCTAAGAACGCCTCTTTTACGCTCTGATGCACATACAAGCGGTTGGTACACACACAGGTTTGTCCGGCATTACGGAATTTAGAGGCTATTAAGCCATTCGCTGCTGCATCTAAATCTGCATCGTCAAAAACAATAAAAGGTGCGTTACCACCCAATTCCATAGAAGCGGCTTTAACCGTATCACTGGCCTGCTTCATTAAGATCTTACCGACACGTGTAGAACCAGTGAAAGAGATCTTCTTAATACGAGGATCGGTACTCAAAACGACACCAAACTCTGCGGCTTGTTCAGAAACAACTGTAGACAATAGAGCTTTAGGAATACCAGCCTGATGAGCAAGCTCCACCACGGCCAGAGCAGTCAAAGGCGTTAATTCAGAAGGTTTAATGATCATCCCACACCCCGCAGCCAAAGCAGGCGCCGCTTTTCGAGTGATCATTGCAATAGGAAAGTTCCATGGCGTAATCGCCGCACACACGCCGATAGGCTGTTTGATGGTAGAGAGGCGTCTATCTATAGCAGGAGCAGGAATAACCTCGCCATAGGCACGCTTAGCCTCCTCTGCGAACCATTCAACAAAAGATGCGCCGTATGCGACTTCTCCACGGCTTTCAGTAAGGGGTTTACCTTGTTCTAAGGTAATGATGTTCGCGATGTCTTCCGTATGCTCTACAAGCAATTGGAACCACTTTTTCAAGGAAGCGGAGCGTGCTTTAGCGCTGAGTTTTGCCCACTCGACCTGAGCCGATTTACACGCTTCTATTTGCACGTCTAACTCATCCAAAGAGCTAGGCTTTAAGCGAATCAGTTCTTGCTCAGTCGCAGGATTAATAACGGCAATCCCATCTTGAGAAGAAAGGTTTTCGAATAAGACTCTTAGCGTTTCACTTTGTATCTGCTGCATCATTAGGTTTTACTCCCAAAAGAACCTTTACTAGGTTAATCCTTCTGACAAATAAGAGTAAAGCAAACAAAGTTTTCTTCAGCGTAAATATGAGAAGTTATGACCCAGTTGGGTTAACTGGTGACGCAGATAAGAGAACGCCAACTGAGATAGCTACTATTGAAGAAGGTAACCAAAATGACAGAGTAGCTGTTCAAAAGGCTGGAATGCGTATACAGAGCCTTATCTGAATAAATGGTTAAGCTTGTAGACTACAGACAAAGCCTTGTGAGACTTAATTTCCAACAAGAGAAAATCATGTTCTCTAAAACGACAAAAACCAGTCCGAAGACTGGGTTTTTAAATAAGTGGCGGAGTGGCTGGGCTTGCACGCAATTGGACTCGCACACGAGCGGGACTCATTGGTCGTAGACCAAAATAATATCGCCAATACGAAAAGACCCCAGCATTTCTGCTGAGGTCTGGAATAAGTGGCTAGTCGGCGGGGACGCCTAGTTCGGGGTTGCGGGCAACCGGGACTCATTCCCTGAAAGGGAAATTATTATGCTCAAAAACGACAAAACCCAGTCCGAAGACTGGGTTTCTAAATAAGTGGCGGAGCGGACGGGACTCGAACCCGCGACCCCCGGCGTGACAGGCCGGTATTCTAACCAACTGAACTACCGCTCCGCACTGGTTAGACTCTGGAGTCTAAATAAGAACCTGGCGATGTTCTACTCTCACATGGGGAAGCCCCACACTACCATCGACGCTACTTCGTTTCACTTCTGAGTTCGGAATGGAAATCAGGTGGGTCCAAAGCGCTATGGTCGCCAAGCAAAATTCTTTACGTTTTGTTTTAAGCTTTAACTTAAAGCGTAAAACAAACAGTAAATGGTGCTGATACCCAGAATCGAACTGGGGACCTCATCCTTACCAAGGATGCGCTCTACCGACTGAGCCATATCAGCACATTATCTGTGTCCGTGAGGACTAAAAAAGCCCGCTTTTTCAAACGGGCTCTCTTAATTTTTGTCTTCACCTTCTTAAAAAGGCAAAAACTAAATTTAAAGCCTGG
>NZ_JAHGAH010000175.1:0-38670 GCF_030248475.1 Vibrio sp. D173a | reverse complement strand
GGATATACGTGCACTTGTAAACCGCTAACTTAAGCTTCTTGCATTACTAGGGGAGTCCATATACGTGCCTCGCTCTTGAGGATGACGTTCAAGCACTCTGAAATCAAACGGTGTCATTCCCGAAAGCGACGAAGGAGCGTCGTCGGGAATCTCTTTTCCCACAGTTTACTGCGTGATTAAGAAATGAAAGCACTTTGCTGTAGGTAGCGAGAGTGTGGCGCTGGAAGCTCAGTGAAGGTTAGAGAGTATTGACAGAACTTACCGTCCTAGGTGGATATAATCGAGTCTTATCCCTTATCCCTTATCCCTTATCCCTTATCCCTTATCCCTTATCCCTTATCCCGGAGCGTAGCGTTCCATAGGGCGAGCCCGTTTTCGCTTCCCCAAAACGAAAAAAGGCCCCACCGAAGTGGAGCCTAAAATAAGCGATGGTAATCTTATTATTATGCTGTCAGAGCAAGGATAGAGCCTGGTAGCAAGATGAATACTGCCAGTAGGTAACCTGCTACAACCGCTTTATTCTTAATAGCTAGTTCTGAAATTACTTCTGCACATTTCACTGGAATCTCACGTAGGAACGGGATACCGAAGATGAACAATGTCGCCAGAATGTTGAACGTTAGGTGTACTAGTGCAATTTGCAGTGCGAATACTGCGAACTCGCCAGATACCGCTGTTGCTGCTAGTAGAGCCGTGATACATGTACCGATGTTTGCACCTAGAGTGAATGGGTAGATGTCACGTACTTTTAGAACTCCTGAGCCTACTAGTGGAACCATTAGACTTGTTGTCGTAGAAGAAGACTGAACAAGAACAGTAACTACAGAGCCCGATACGATACCGTGGATAGGACCACGACCGATTGCGTTCTTAAGGATGTCACGTGCACGACCAACCATTAGGCTCTTCATTAGCTTACCCATAACCGTGATAGCTACGAAGATAGTACCGATACCTAGAGCGATTAGCGCTACGCCACCCATAGTGTCGCCAAATGTTGCTAGTGGCTCTTTGATTGCACTTACTACTGGTTTAGTGATTGGCTTGATGAAATCAAAGCCTTTCATGCTCATATCACCTGTATTTAGCAATGGCGATACCAACCAGTGAGAGATTTTCTCTAGGATGCCGAACATCATTTCCAATGGTAGGAAGATCAGTACTGCAAGTAGGTTAAAGAAGTCGTGGATTGTTGCGCTTGCGAATGCACGTTTGAATTCGTCTTTACAACGAACGTGACCAAGCGAAACAAGTGTATTTGTTACGGTTGTACCGATGTTAGCACCCATTACCATGGGGATAGCGGTTTCTACAGGTAGACCACCTGCAACCAAGCCCACAATAATAGACGTTACGGTACTGGAAGACTGGATCAGTGCCGTAGCTACCAAACCGATCATTAGACCAGCGACTGGGTGAGACGCAAATTCAAAGAGTACTTTAGCTTGATCGCCAGTTGCCCATTTGAAGCCGCTACCAACCATAGATACTGCTAGAAGAAGCAGATACAACATGAATGCCAAGTTAGCCCAGCGTAACCAGCGAGTTGTGCTCGAGATTGGTGCTGCTGTAGAAGTAGCTTGGTTCATCATAATTTTCTCCGTGGACCTTTCAGTTCGTTTATTTGGTCTGTTGTTGAAACTGAGGGCGATGTTAGAGATGAAATATTTCAGTAATATGACAGTTCAGTTTCTATGGAGAATTTTTATTATTCTTTTTGATAGTTATCTGTGAAGAAAAATTCACATGAAAATAAGTTATTGATTTTATGTGATTTGATTTCACTTTTGTTTTGTTGATAAGTTTTAAGAGCAGATTAAAAAAGTGCGTTTTGCTTCAAGTTTTATGACAGTATGAATATGATGTTTTCGGTAAAACTATTGTTTTCTTATGTTTGTGTAGGCTTTGTCGAAGTTATTGTTTGTCGTTGTCACATTTGATATAAAAAGTGTCATCTTCTTTCTAGGGAATGGCTATGTCGCACTTAAACTATAACCACCTTTATTACTTCTGGATGGTGTGTAAACAAGGCTCGGTAACAAAAGCTGCCGATGCATTATTCCTGACGCCACAAACTGTGACAGGGCAGATTAAAGCACTTGAAGACCGTATGAAGGGGAAGTTGACCAAACGTAATGGTCGTACGGTAGAGCCAACAGAGCTTGGACAGCTGGTATTTAAGTACGCAGATCGCATGTTTGGGTTGAGCTACGAAATGCTCGATATCGTCAACTATAGCCAACACTCCAATATCCTATTCGAAGTCGGTGTTGCCGATGCCCTCTCTAAACGTCTCGTCAGTAAAGTGCTGATGACCACGGTTCCAGAGGACAATAGTATTCACTTACGTTGTTATGAATCGACTCACGAACTGTTGCTAGAGCGTTTATCGCAACACAAGTTGGATATGATCCTTTCTGACTGTCCAGTAGATTCGACGCAAAGCCCTGGTCTATATAGTAAAAAGCTTGGTGAAAGCAGCATGAGCTTTTTTGCTTCGTCAGAAACTCCAGACGTCAAGTTCCCCGAAATCCTAGAGAAGAAGAAGCTACTTATCCCAGCAAGCCGAACAGCAATGGGGCGAAAAGTACTGCAGTGGTTTGATCGTCAAGGATTGCAACCAGATGTATTGGGTGAATTTGATGATGTGGCGTTAATGAAGGCCTTTGCTCGATATCGCGATGATGTCATTTTCTTAGCACCGACGGTGTACATGTCTGAGATTGAGGACGATCGCAATTTGCAATTAATTGGGCATGTTGACGATTTGAAGGAAGAGTATTACGTCATTTTTGCCGAGCGAATGATACAACATCCAGCAGTAAAGAATGTTTGTGATGCAGATTTTAGCCAAATGTTTGAATGAACAAGTTTCGTTGCGCAAATAAATAGATTACTATCGACAAAATTATAACTCGAAATTATAAAATCTTTGTAACACAACAAACTGGCCAGGGTTGGGGAAAGTAAGTTGTAGCTAGAGGTACAGCACATGAATCTACAAGAAATGGAGAAAAACTCCGCCAAAGCTGTCGTGTTGCTTAAAGCGATGGCAAATGAAAGACGCCTACAAATCCTTTGCATGCTGCATAATCAAGAGCTTTCGGTCGGGGAGCTTTGCGCAAAACTAGAGTTGAGTCAATCGGCACTGTCTCAGCACTTAGCGTGGCTTCGACGCGATGAGTTGGTTGCAACGCGAAAAGAAGCGCAAACGGTCTACTACACATTAAAGAGTGATCAAGTGAAAGAGCTTATTCAAACACTTCATGGTCTCTATTGTGAGGTAGCTACCGCGTGATGACAGGTCACAAATGAGAAAAAGCTGGCATTGCCAGCTTTTTTTTATGCCTTCATTTTAGTAACAGTAAATTAAAGGCATAAAAAAACCGGCGTGAGCCGGTTTTTTCTTCACTGTGGAATCAATTCTCTATTAAAGAGCTTTGATTTGTGCAGTGAAACGAGACTTATGACGAGCTGCTTTATTCTTGTGAATAAGGCCTTTAGTCGCCATACGGTCTAGGATAGGTGTAACTGCAGCGAATGCAGCAGTTGCAGCTTCTTTGTCGCCTGCTTCGATAGCAGCAACAGTTTTCTTCATGTAAGTACGCATCATTGAGCGACGGCTAGCATTGTGCTGACGACGTTTCTCAGCTTGGATAGCGCGCTTCTTAGCAGATTTACTATTTGCCAAGGGTCTAACTCCCAAAAACTTATTTCTATGACAATTTAAGGGCGAGGAATATCCCTCATTTGCGCCTAAATGTCAAATGATTTGTGCAAAAACCAATCGAAACCAAAACAAATTTTGGTAACAAAGGTCATCGCGGTTAAGATGGCGGGGATTCTAACAGCATTTTTAGACCATTGCTAATAATTATCCGCTTAGATCTGACAATAAACGGATATATTTTTAACGCCCATTTGTAGCTTTCAAAGGCTTAGAGGAATAGGGTTGGCTATCTTTTGGTGATATTCCGAGGTTACAGTGAGTAAACGACTGCTCAAGTCTGGCATGATCGTCAGTGCCATGACATTAATTTCGCGCGTACTAGGTTTAGTTCGTGATGTAGTAGTAGCAAACTTGATGGGGGCCGGCGCGAGTGCCGACGTCTTCTTCTTTGCCAATAAAATCCCTAATTTCTTACGTCGTCTGTTTGCTGAAGGCGCGTTTTCTCAGGCTTTTGTACCAGTACTAACCGAAAGCCACGCCCAAGGGGATATGGACAAAACCCGAGAGTTGATTGCCCGTGCTGCTGGTACGTTAGGTGTGATTGTCTCTATTGTTACCATTCTTGGGGTTTTAGGCTCTGGTGTCGTAACGGCACTTTTTGGCTTTGGTTGGTTCTTGGACTGGATGCATGGTGGCCCGGCGGCGGAGAAGTTCGAACTTGCCAGCGTGATGCTCAAAATTACCTTTCCTTATTTATGGTTCATCACTTTTGTAGCGCTTTCGGGGGCTATCCTCAATACGTTAGGTAAGTTCGCGGTTTCTTCTTTTACCCCTGTCTTCCTCAATGTGATGATCATTTTGGCTGCATGGTTTATCTCGCCGCAGCTATCGCAGCCAGAAATCGGTCTTGCCATCGGTGTTCTTCTTGGTGGCTTGGTTCAATTCTTATTCCAAATTCCTTTCCTTATTAAAGCGGGAGTGATGGTTAAGCCTAAATGGGGCTGGCGCGATCCGGGCGTGGTGAAGATCCGCACCCTTATGATTCCTGCTCTATTTGGTGTGTCGGTAAGCCAAATCAACCTGTTGTTTGACACCTTTATTGCTAGCTTCTTGCAAACAGGCTCTATCAGTTGGCTTTACTACTCTGATCGCTTATTGGAGTTCCCACTTGGCCTATTTGGTATTGCGATTGCCACGGTGATTCTCCCAGCATTATCACGTAAGCACGTAGATGCTCACAGTGAAGGTTTTGCTCATACGATGGATTGGGGCGTACGCATGGTTACTTTACTAGGTATTCCTGCAATGCTTGGTATGATGGTACTCGCAAAGCCAATGTTGATGGTGTTGTTTATGCGTGGTGAGTTTTCTCCGCAAGACGTACATCAAGCCTCTCTCTCATTATTAGCGTATGCATCAGGTCTGCTTAACTTCATGCTGATTAAGGTTCTCGCTCCGGGTTACTACTCGCGTCAAGACACTAAAACGCCAGTGAAGTACGGCATCATTGCGATGGTGACGAATATGGTCTTCAACGCGATCTTTGCATACTTCTACGGTTACGTTGGTCTTGCTATCGCAACGGCGCTTTCTGCTTTTGTAAACATGGCGCTGCTATACCGCGGCTTGCATATTGCCGGTGTGTACCAAATCACTAAGCGAACTGTCCTCTTTATTATACGTTTGGTGATAGCTGGCGCAGCGATGGTTGCGGCTATCTTATGGCAACTTGAAGACATGTCTGTGTGGTTGGGTTGGAGCTTTGCTCACCGCAGTGGCGTACTAGGAATGTTGGTTGGACTTGGTGCTGTCGTTTACCTAGCCGTTGTGTTTTTACTCGGCATGCGTTTAAAAGACCTAAAAGCTGGGACAGAATAAGGTTGATTGGTATATAATCCGTCAGTTTCACACAGTGCAAAGTAAAAACAGAGGCATAAAGCAGTATCCAATGGAACTGATTAGAGGCATTCACAATATCAAGTCGCACCATCATGGCTGCGTGCTGACTATTGGCAATTTCGATGGCGTACACAGAGGCCATCAACAAGTATTGCAGCAAGTGTCTGAACAAGCGGAGAAACTTTCGTTGCCTTCGGTTGTGATGACCTTTGAACCTCAGCCGATGGAGCTGTTTGCTCGAGATAAGGCACCTGCGAGGTTAACGCGACTGCGTGATAAGTTTGTTCAGCTGAGTAAGCTCGACATCGATCGTTTGCTGTGTGTTAACTTCAATCGTCATTTTGCTGACCTAACGGCGGAAGAGTTTATCCGTGACTTGTTGGTTGGTCGATTGGGTGTTAAGTTTCTTGTCGTCGGCGATGATTTCTGTTTCGGCAAAGGCCGAACTGGTAACTTTGCGATGTTACAAGAAGCAGGGGAAAAGTACGGCTTTGAAGTTGTCAGTACCCAAAGCTTTTGTTTACAGCAATTACGAGTGAGCAGCACGGCTATCCGTAAAGCGCTGGCTCGTGATGATTTGCATTCCGCGCAAGAGATGCTGGGAAGAGATTACAGCATTGCCGGTCGTGTTTCACACGGAAGAAAGCTAGGTCGAACCATCGGGTTCCCTACTGCAAATATTCCTTTGAAACGCTGTGTATCTCCGGTTTCCGGAGTTTATGTTGTTCAAGCGCTTGGCTTAGGAGATAAGCCTGTGGGTGGCGTCGCTAACATTGGTCAACGACCAACAGTAAATGGTGTTCGCCAGCAGTTAGAAGTACACTTATTCGACTTTCACGCTAATTTATATGGCAAGCAGCTAGAAGTGAAACTTTTGCATAAACTTAGAGATGAGCAAAAGTTTGAGTCGTTTGAAGCACTTAAACAACAAATCGAATTGGATGCTGAAGCAGCGAGGGTGTGGCTGCGTCAGCTTAAGCGTTGAGCGGTTTATTCCACCGTGCAACATAATGTCTAATTTTCGCCCAATATAACGGAATTAAGAATCGATGAGTGAGTATAAAGATACCCTGAACTTACCTGAAACAGGGTTTCCAATGCGCGGCAACCTGGCCAATCGTGAGCCAGAAATGCTTAAGCGTTGGTACAAAGAAGATCTTTACGGTGAAATCCGTAAAGCTAAGAAAGGCAAAAAGTCATTCGTACTGCACGATGGCCCTCCTTACGCGAACGGTGACATTCACATTGGTCACGCACTAAACAAGATTCTTAAAGACATTATTATTAAATCCAAAACACTTTCAGGTTTTGACGCACCTTACATCCCAGGCTGGGACTGCCACGGTCTACCTATCGAATTGATGGTAGAGAAGAAAGTAGGCAAGCCAGGCCAAAAAGTGACGGCAGCTGAGTTCCGCGAGAAATGTCGTGAGTACGCTGCAGGTCAAGTTGAAGGTCAAAAAGAGAGCTTCAAGCGTCTTGGCATCATGGGTGAGTGGGACAAGCCATACCACACTATGGACTTTGCAACTGAAGCGAACATCATCCGTGCACTTGGTAAGATCGCAAGCAAAGGTCACCTACTTAAAGGTTTTAAACCAGTTCACTGGTGTACAGACTGTGGTTCAGCTCTTGCTGAAGCAGAAGTTGAGTACAAAGATAAAGTATCGCCATCTATCGACGTTCGCTTCAAAGCGGCTGACGAAGCGGCACTGCTATCTAAGTTTGAGCTAACTGAAGGTCACGAAGGCCAAGGTGACGTATCTATCGTTATCTGGACAACAACACCTTGGACACTGCCTGCAAACCGCGCAGTATGTCTACGTGATGATCTAGAGTACGTGCTTATCCAAACAGAAGGCGACAACGCTGAGCGTATCATTGTTGCTGCTGAGCTAGCGAAAGACGTAATGGACCGTGCCGGTATCGAGCATTTCCACAACCTTGGCTTTGCTAAAGGTGCGGACCTAGAGCTTTCTCAATTCCAACACCCATTCTACGATTTCACTGTACCGGCGATCCTTGGTGATCACGTTACAACTGATTCAGGTACTGGTGTTGTTCACACTGCACCTGGTCACGGTCAAGAAGACTTCGCGGTTGGTAATAAGTACAACCTAGAAGTAGCAAACCCAGTTGGTTCAAACGGTGTTTACCTACCAGACACTGAGCTATTTGCTGGTCAGCACGTATTTAAAGCGAACGATGCAGTAGTAGAAGTACTGAAAGAAAAAGGTGCACTACTACACCACCACGCATACGAGCACAGCTACCCACACTGTTGGCGTCATAAGACTCCGATCATCTTCCGCGCAACACCACAATGGTTCGTATCTATGGACCAAGCTGGCCTACGTGCTAAAGCACTAGAGTCAATCAAGAATGTTGAGTGGATGCCTGAGTGGGGTCAAAGCCGTATCGAAGGTATGATCGAAGGTCGCCCTGAGTGGTGTATCTCTCGTCAACGTACTTGGGGTGTGCCAATTGCTCTGTTCGTTCATAAAGAAACAGCAGAACTTCATCCAAACACGCTAGAGCTGATCGAGAAAGTCGCTAAGCTCGTTGAAGAGAAAGGCATCCAAGCATGGTGGGATGTCGATGCAGCTGAACTACTAGGTGCTGACGCTGACCAATACGAAAAAGTTCTAGATACACTAGACGTATGGTTCGATTCAGGTGTGACTCACTTCTCTGTTGTTGATGCTCGTGAAGAGTACAACGGCAACAGTGCAGACCTATACCTAGAGGGTTCTGACCAACACCGCGGTTGGTTCCAGTCTTCTCTAATTTCATCTATCGCGATGAAAGACGAAGCGCCTTACAAACAAGTACTGACACACGGTTTCGTGGTTGATGGTCACGGTCGTAAGATGTCTAAATCTATCGGTAACGTGGTTGCACCAAAAGACGTAACCAACAAGCTAGGTGCTGATATTCTTCGTCTATGGGTGGCTTCAACAGACTACACTGGTGAAGTTGCGGTTTCTGATGAAATCCTAAAACGCAGTGCAGATGCGTACCGTCGTATCCGTAACACAGCGCGTTTCTTCCTTGCTAACCTAAGCGGCTTCAACCCTGAAACAGACATCGTTCCTGTTGAAGAGATGGTTGCGCTAGATCGCTGGGCGGTTGGTCGTGCACTAGCAGCACAAGAAGAGATTGTTAAAGCATACGAAGAGTACAACACTCACGGTGTGACTCAGCGTCTAATGCAATTCTGTTCAATCGAAATGGGCTCTTTCTACCTAGACGTAATTAAAGACCGTCAGTACACAGCAAAACGTGGCGGCAACGCTCAACGTAGCTGTCAGACAGCACTTTACTACATCGTAGAAGCGCTAGTTCGTTGGATGGCGCCAATCATGTCGTTCACTGCAGATGAAATCTGGAACGAAATGCCAGGTGAGCGCGACAAGTTCGTATTCACTGGTGAGTGGTTCGACGGTCTATTCGGTCTTGCTGAAGGCGAAGAGCTGAACAACGAATTCTGGACTGAGATCCAAGCGGTTCGTGGTGCAGTGAACAAACTTCTAGAAGATGCGCGTAAAGAGAAAACCATCGGTGGTGCACTACAAGCTGAAGTGACGCTATTTGCTGATGACGCTCTAACGGCGAAAATCAACAAACTAGAAGATGAACTGCGCTTTGTTCTACTAACATCTGCTGCGAAAGTTAAGTCTCTAGGTGAGAAGACTGATGCAGCACAAGCGACAGATATCGAAGGCTTGTTTGTTGAAGTAGCAGCAGCTGAAGGCGAGAAGTGTGACCGTTGTTGGCACCACACGCCAGACGTAGGCACAATCGAAGGTCACGAGAAGATCTGTGGTCGTTGTGTGTCGAACGTTGACGGCGAAGGTGAAGTACGTAAATTCGCGTAATTGCCTAGAACGACTGAACTTTTTTTAAAATTAACAGCCCCAGTATTTACTGGGGCTGTTTGTAGGTAAAGTAATGAGTGAAAAAGCACTGACGTTAAAGCAATCTGGAGTTCGCTGGCTATGGTTAGCAATTCTGGTATTTATTGCCGATATTGGCATCAAATTGGTGGTAATGGACAACATGGGCTACGGATGGGCAAACCGAATTGAGGTGCTGCCATTCTTCAACCTACTTTATGTTCATAACTACGGTGCAGCATTCAGCTTCTTGAGCGATCAAGCGGGCTGGCAACGCTGGTTGTTCACTGGTATCGCGTTTGTTGTGACAGGTCTTTTGACTTACTGGATGAGTAAGCTTCCAGCCAAAGAAAAATGGAACAACATCGCTTATGCATTGATTATTGGTGGTGCAGTGGGCAACGTGTTTGACCGTGTGGTTCACGGCTTTGTTGTTGATTACCTGGACTTCTTCTGGGGCAGCTATCACTGGCCAGCATTCAATCTAGCGGATACGACTATCTGTATTGGCGCGGCAATGATCATTCTTGACGGCTTCCGCAAAAAGGATGCTGACAAGTAATCTTTTGCGATATACCGAATAACCCTAAGCGTCGTCCGTTGATTCGAACGACGCTTTTTATTATGTTGGAGCGCAATCCGCGTATCTTCGTACAATAAAAAGCAATCACAGTACGTGAGCAGACAGAACGCTGGACAACCCAAGAACAAGGAAGCAGTAACGTGACAACAATAAATCAAGATTCAGCAGTAACGCTGCACTTCACCATCAAAATGCAAGATGGCTCTGTAGCAGACAGCACACACAATATGGGTAAGCCTGCTAAATTCGTGATGGGCGATGGCAGCTTGAGTGAGAACTTTGAGCAATGCCTACTAGGCTTACAAGTAGGTGAAGAAAAGGCGATCGAACTAAAAGCCGCTGATGCTTTTGGTATGCCGAACCCAGACCATATCCACCATATGGACCGCACTAAATTTGTTGGCGAAGTGGAAGTTGAAGTCGGCACGATCATGGCATTCAGCGGTCCAGACGGTATGGAAATCCCGGGCATTATTACTGAGATTGCTGGCGACTCAGTGACAGTGGATTTCAACCATCCACTCGCGGGACAAGACGTGACTTTCGAAGTCGAAATTTTGTCAGTAGAATAGCGAACCAAATTAAAGATAACTTCCATGAGCAATGAAATGAAAATCCTGTTAGCTAACCCACGTGGTTTCTGTGCTGGTGTTGACCGCGCGATTAGCATCGTAGAGCGTGCGCTAGAGATGTATCAGCCACCAATCTATGTTCGACATGAAGTGGTACACAACCGTTTTGTGGTTGAAGGTCTAAAGCAGCGTGGTGCTATCTTCGTTGAAGAATTGCACGAAGTGCCAGACGACAACATTGTGATTTTCTCCGCTCATGGTGTGTCACAAGCCGTACGCCAAGAAGCGAAGTCTCGTGATTTAACAGTATTCGATGCAACGTGTCCGCTGGTAACCAAAGTACATATGGAAGTAGCGCGCGCGAGCCGTCGAAATATGGAAGTGGTACTGATTGGTCATGCTGGTCACCCAGAAGTGGAAGGTACAATGGGTCAGTACTCTAGCGAGACGGGCGGTATGTACCTTGTGGAAACGCCAGCCGATGTTGAGAAGCTAAAATCGATCGTAAAAGATCCATCGGATCTGCACTACGTAAGCCAAACAACATTGTCTGTCGATGAAACCGCAGACGTAATTGAAGAGTTACGCCGCGTATTCCCAGACATTCAAGGTCCTCGTAAAGATGACATCTGCTACGCGACGCAAAACCGTCAAGATGCTGTGCGTGAGCTCTCTGCTGATGTTGATGTGATGGTCGTTGTGGGTTCTAAGAACTCTTCAAACTCTACTCGCTTAAAAGAGTTGGCTGAAAAGCTAGACACTCCGGGCTACTTAACGGACTGCCCAGAAGACATCAAGCCAGAGTGGTTTGAGGGTAAGGTAAAAGTCGGTGTGACTGCGGGTGCATCTGCACCAGAAGAGTTGGTAAACCAAATCCTAGATCGCATCAAAGAACTGGTTGGTGCTGAGGCAGTAGATGAAGTGCTTGGTCGTGAAGAGAACATGTTCTTCGAAGTACCAAAAGAGCTGCAAATTAAGCAAGTCGATTAAGACCAATCAAACATCAAAAGGCGACCACAAGGTCGCCTTTTTCATTGGGAATTGCTACACGAGTTCATCAGAGCCTGAGCTGAGCTGCTGATACCTAACAGCTCCTTGAGCACCTTTAGGTAACGACGGCTCACAGGGATCTCAAAACCTGTTTTGGTAATGATTTCGGCCAATCCGTTTTCTAATAGCTTGATCTCGCTGATGGCTTTGATGCTAACCAGATACTGTCGATGACAACGTACCAATGGGGTTTTCTCTTCCAAGGTTTTTAGCGTGAGCTGTGTGCTGGCGGTTTGGCTGGTGGAGCGTATATGTACTCCGCTGATGTCACTGTAAGCACACTCAACCGTTTCGGTTGCCATGATCACAATGCGGTTGTGTCCAATGCAAGGTATCTGGTCTAGGCTCTCGGGCGCGATGGCTGATAGTTGCTGAGTGAGCGCGGATTGACTCATTACTTTGTTCAGGCGCTTGACGGTTTTTGTCAAACGGCATGGGTCAACGGGCTTGAGTAAGTAGTCGAACGCGTTGTCTTCAAAGGCTTGGATAGCGTATTGATCGTAGGCGGTCACAAACACCACGTAAGGCATGGTCTCTGGGTCTAACATGCCCAACAGCTCTATGCCCGTCACCTGTGGCATTTGTATGTCGAGAAACACCACATCAGGTTTGAGCTCATTGATCTTCTTTAGCCCCATGATGGCGTTTGACGCGTCGCCAATCACCTCAATCTGGCCTGTTTCATCCAATAGCTCTGCTAACTCTTCACGAGCAAATTGTTCATCATCAATGACGAGTGCGGTTAACATCCAAGACTACCTTTGTGCGTTTTCACTGTACTTATCGCGAGTGGGGAATGATAAAACTCATTTTAGTAAATTGGTGCTGCTGAGAGGTAATTTTTAGCGCTGAATCACGCCCAAATTGATTCGATAAGCGCTTATCGACAATTTCCATCCCCAAACCAGAATGATTCTCTTTTGGTGGCTCATAGCTTCCCGCGTTGTCTTCTACCGTAATCAGTGCACCTTGTGGGTGAGCTTGGCTGTAAATCTTCACTTTGCCGCCTTCTAACATATTGGAAATACCATGCTTGATGGCGTTCTCAACGAGCGGTTGAAGAGTAAAGCTCGGCAGCTTGATATCCAAAAGCTCTGGTTCAATATCAATTTCAACTTCTAAGCGATCAGTAAAGCGTGCCTTTTCTATAGATAAGTAGGAATTCACGTGTGCCAACTCTTCCTTTAGCGTTACGGTATTGATGTTCTGCTTTAAGTTACTGCGGAAGAAGTGCGACAAGTTTTGGATCAGCTCTCGCGCCTTATCTGGATCTCGACGAGTAATAGCACTGATAGTATTCAGCGCATTAAACAAAAAGTGTGGGTTCACCTGAGCGTGCAACAGTTTGATTTCTGCCTGAGCTAATAGGGTTTGCTGCTGCTGATAATCGCCATACAAGATTTGGCTCGATAGAAGCTGAGCAATGCCTTCTGCCATTGACATGTTCGCAGTAGAGAATAGTTTGCGTTTTGGCTCATAGAGTTTAATGGTTCCAACTACCTCTTTACCTGCACGCAGAGGAATGATCAACGCAGATCCCAATTTGCAGTCTTGCGCCAATGAACATTGATATGGTCGCTCGCTACCATCAAGGTAGATGATGTCATTCTTCTCCATTGAATCGAGTGTGCTTTGCGATGAAATAGGAGTATTTGGCCTATGATGATCATCACCGATACCAACGAAAGCCAGAATCTTCTCTTGGTCGGTAATAGCGACCGCACCGACCTTTGTTTCTTCATAAATAATACGGGCAATCTTATCGGCGTTTTCGCTGTTAAAGCCAGTACTCAGAATACCGACCGAGCGATCGGCAATGCTCAATGCGCGGCGGGAAAAGGTCGCTGAGTACTTTTCAAAAATGGTTTTACGATCTTGCAAAATACTCATAAACAGAGCGGCACCAACGGAGTTAGCAATGATCATCGGAGCCGCAATCGCTGAAACCAGCTCATAGGCTTGGTCGAAAGGTTTGGCTACGGCGAGCAACAGAATCATCTGTACGATTTCCGCTACAAAAGTCACACTGAATACCACGCTTGGATTAAACAGCATTGCACCTTTGTTGCGCTTGATGAGGTAAACATGCAGCAAGCCACCAATCAAGCCTTCTGCTGTAGTCGAAATAGCGCAGGCTAAATCCGTAAAACCACCAAGGGTGTAACGGTGAATACCGCCCGTTAGTCCCACCGCGAAACCAACGACAGGGCCACCAAACAGGCCACCCATTACTGCTCCGATAGCGCGTGTATTAGCGATGGCGTCGTTAATCTGTAATCCGAAGTAGGTGCCAAGAATACAAAAGCCAGAGAAGAGCACGTAACAAATGAGCCGATGGCTGAGGCGAGAGGAGATGCTCAGCAGAGGCAAAATGATCGGCGTTTTACTCAGCATGTAAGCCAACACTAAGTAAACACACATTTGTTGTAAAAGGGAGATGACCAGTTCCATAGCGAACCTAACCTAAAAATGATGTTTTTATTGTAAGTGAATTAAATCTTCGAAGAGAAACAAAAAGAGCCTGCGTTGGGCAGGCTCTTGGTTTATCCAGACATTGATAATGAATCGGTTAGCAAGCGAAGGGATTCATTATGCGGTTTCTGAGGCTGCTTGTGGTTTCTCTTCATCAGCCAGTTCTGTCTCGCCTTTTCCTTTAGATATCTTGATAACGTAACCTGCTGCCGCTAGTGCGAATAGAACGCCAGCGATAGTCGAGATTTGCATTGGCAGACCAAAACCTAGTGTGCTGTTGTTTAGAATGAAAGTCACACATACGGTTGTCATGAATACGGCTGGTACTGTCGTAATCCAGTGCAGCTTGTTGTGGCGTAGTAGGTAAGCCGACGCAGTCCAAAGCATCATTACTGCTGTTGTTTGGTTTGCGAAGCCGAAGTAGCGCCAGATGATACCGAAGTCTACTTGAGTCAGGATGCCGCCGATAACGAATAGTGGCACAGCCATTAGAAGACGGTTACGCAGTGTTTTCTGCTCCATACCGAAGTATTCAGCAAGAATCAGGCGGCTTGAGCGGAATGCTGTGTCACCTGATGTGATTGGCAGAATAACAACACCAAGGAAAGCAATCACACCACCGAATACACCTAGCAGACCAAATGACGCGCTGTATACCACGTTACCAGGACCACCGTTTTTCACAGCTTCTGCAAGACCGTCAAGTGTACCGAAGAAAGACAGAGCAATAGCACACCAGATAAGCGCGATAACGCCTTCACCAATCATTGCACCGTAGAATACGAAGCGACCGTTCTTCTCATTTTCCATACAACGCGCCATCAGTGGCGATTGAGTTGCGTGGAAGCCAGAGATAGCACCACATGCGATAGTGATAAATAGTGCAGGCCATAGAGGCATATCGTTCGGGTTCAAGTTCGTGAACATATCACTTACTTGGAAGTCGCCCATTACCGTGTGCTCGCTAGAGAACGCAACTGCAGTCATTAGACCCACAGACATGAAGATCAGTAGTGCGCCGAACAATGGGTAGAAACGACCGATGATTTTATCTACAGGAACAATTGTCGCGATGATGTAGTAAGCGAAAATCAACACAACCATGGTTGTCATGCTTACGCTAAAGCTGGTTTGGTCGTTGATTAGGTTTGTGATCATACCTGCTGGTGCTGATACGAATACCACACCAACGAGAAGCAATAGGACAATGGCAAAGATGTTCATAAAGTGTTTTGCGCCATTACCTAGGTAGCGACCGGTAATTGTTGGTACTGATGCACCACCGTTACGAACAGAAAGCATGCCTGAGAAGTAATCGTGTACCGCACCTGCGAAGATACAACCTACAACAATCCACAGCATTGCAGCAGGGCCATATAGCGCCCCCATGATTGGACCGAAGATAGGGCCAACACCAGCGATGTTAAGTAGCTGAACAAGGTAAACACGTTTGGTTGACATTGGAACGTAGTCAACACCGTCGGTTTTAGTATGGGCAGGCGTTTGGCGATTCTCATTGATACCGAAAACTTTCTCAACGAAAGCGCCGTAGATGAAGTATCCGCCGATGAGGGCTGCGACACAGGTTAGAAACCACATCATAGCTATTGTCCTTGGTTTAATAGGTAGGGTAATTTTTTAAGCTCAGGATGTATCTTATTCGCCCCTTTTGTTAAGCGCATTCGCTCTGTGGATGAGTGGTCGAATAGAGAAGCGAGTGGTCGATATAAGGATTAAGTGGTTTTATCGTTTGCTCAGTGGTCGGGATATCCGTTAAGCGGTGAAATTCGGTACTCAGTGGTCGTTATGTACCGTGAGTGGCTGTAGGAGAAACTCGCAGGCAAAATCGACACAGCAGCGGCAAAGCACAGGCTTTAGTGATAAGCTTGTTGGGAAAACAACTAGTTAAGGAAGAATCATGAAAAAGGCAACGTTAGGCTTGGCGCTGGCTTTACTCGCTGGATGTGCGGCAACCACGGAAGAATTGGCGCAATCTGGTGATTGGTATCAGATCGGTTATCAAGATGGTATTGCAGGGCATACCTCTCGTACGGTGAAAGAGCTCAATCAGCTCGGTAATGCTAAGCAAGGTGACTACGATCAAGGCTACCTAGAAGGTGTAACAGAATACTGTAATCCAGATTTCGCTTACCAAATGGGCTTGTCTGGCCAGTATTATGAAGGTGTGTGCGAAGGCACGCCTCAAGCGCAGAAATTCCGTATGGAATGGCAACGTGGTTGGAACGAATACAGTAACTAGTTCTGTTTCATAATCAAGACAGTAGTTTTCCCTGTTAATCTTCTGACATTTGAATTTTATTGCTTTGGTGTACTGGTGATGTCAGATTCAATCAGAAGTGAAATAGAAACATGAAAAAGATCTTTTTGGTCGCATTGGCGCTCTTTCCCCTAACGGTTGGAGCGACCAACGTATTGAAAGAGTCGATAAAGATGAAGCGTAAGTACGATCATGACAAGCATCGTATTACCAACACCATCAATCACACTAAGCGCAATATCAAAGAGATCACCGATGGCACTTATGTGGAGAATCAGGTTAAGCGTGAAGTAAACCAAACCACGCGCAAGTACACCAACAAAGTCGATAACGTTAAGAACATAACGAACCCCGATCACATCAAACGCAAAGCAAATGACAAGCTTAACCAAGAGTTTGATGAATGGTTGTATGAAGACTAAATCTTGATATCAGAATAAGAAAGGAGACCTTGAGGTCTCCTTTTTGTTTGCTTGGACTCTATCATTCCACTATTTCGGCTGATGGCTTTCCACCGCTTTACGTAAGAAACCGTCTTGGTGATGGAGATGCGCGCGAGCAGATTCAATATCAAGATCGGTGAGGATCATTAAGATCGCCAACTTCACTTCATAATCCGTTTGCTTTAGCACTTCGGTTGCTTGTTCTTTGCTGCAATCAGTCGCTTGCATCACGATACGTGCGGCGCTTGCGACGAGTTTATTGTTGGTTGCTTTCACATCAACCATCAGGTTTTGGTAACTCTTACCCAAACGGATCATACTGGCAGTAGTCAGCATGTTCAGAACTAGTTTCTGCGCGGTACCTGATTTCAAACGTGTTGAGCCAGTCAATGCTTCAGGGCCAACAACAGGGCTAATTGCGACGTCGGCAATGTCGGCGATTGGAGAATCTGGATTACAAGATAGCGCTATTGTGGTTGCACCGATCTCGTTTGCGTATTCCAAACCACCAATAACATAAGGCGTTCGGCCACTTGCAGCGATGCCTACGACAACATCCAGATTTGTGAATTTGATATCTTTTAGGTCTTGCTCACCTAAAACTGGCGAGTCTTCCGCACCTTCTTTCGCTTTTAAAATCGCCTCTGGGCCACCCGCAATCAGACCAACCACCATCTTGTCAGATACGCCAAATGTTGGTGGACATTCCGATGCATCAAGCACACCTAAACGACCGCTGGTGCCTGCGCCCATATAAACCAGACGACCGCCGACTTTAAACGCGTCGGTGATCTTATCTACCGCGAGTGCGATTTCTGGTAGTACTTTCTCCACCGCAAGCGGTACGAGTTTATCTTGCTGATTCAGTCTCTGAACAATGTCCAGAGAGGGTAATAAATCGATATCCATCGTATCTGGGTTGCGCCCCTCTGATACAAGATGGGCAAGAGCAGCAATAAGCGCGTCATTTGTCATAGTGGTTTAAGCCTTTGAATACTGATTTCGATTTTTTGTCGCTGTATCTGGCACAACGAATTTAGTTTTTAGGATAGAGCACACCCAGTGAAGCAAGACGGCTCGCACCGGTCACTTCAGGTAAGTTACTCGGCAGCCCATCGATATGTCGCTGAGCAAGCCAAGCAAACGCCATGGCTTCCATATAATCGCCATCAACACCTTTATCGTCCGTTGTTGCGACTTGCCATTGCGGCAGAAGTTCCGCTAAACGCTGCATCAGTAGCGGGTTTCTCGCACCACCTCCACACACCAACAGCTGTGGCTGCTGGCCATAAGTGAATTTCTCTACTTCGCTTGCAATGGTTTTCGCCGAGTATTCACACAGCGTGCGTTGTACATCTTGTGTTGAGGTATTGTGGTCAGCTAACTGATGATGCAGCCAATCGATGTTGAACAGCTCTCGGCCAGTGCTCTTGGGTGCCGACATAGCGAGGTAAGGTTCTGTTAAGAGCTGAGTGAGCAGTGCGGCATCGGTGTTACCTTGCAGAGCAAATTGCGCGTCTTTATCGAAGTCTTGTCCGGTGTGTTGTTCACACCATGCATCCATCAACATGTTGCCCGGGCCGGTATCATAGCCGATCACTGCTTGTTCAGGATGCAGTACCGAGATATTGGCAATTCCACCGATGTTAAGCACCACGGTGGTGGAATCTTGCATGGCAAAAATACTTTTATGGAAAGCAGGGACGAGCGGTGCACCTTGGCCACCTAACGCCATGTCTTTGCGACGAAAATCTGCCACGGTATCAATGCCCGTTTTGACTGCAATGATGTTGGCATCACCCAGTTGGGTGGTGAAGGGCAGATCGCCTGTTGGCTGGTGGAACACGGTTTGCCCATGATTGCCAATGGCTCGGATTTGCTCAGCGGAATAGCCGGATTTATCCAGTATCTGTAAAACCGCATCGGCAAACAGATGGCCAAGTTGATGGTCGAGCTCACCAATGGCTTTAAGGTTCGTGTTTTGCCCAGTGCAAACTGACAGTAGCGTCTGCTTAATATGAGCGGGCATTGGGTAATCATCGTGTGCGATCAAGCGAACACGGTTATCTTCAATTTCAACCAGTGCGGTATCGACACCGTCCATACTGGTTCCAGACATCACACCGATATACAGTTTGTTAAGATTCACAGCCAATTCCGTCAATTCTTCGATTCACTTATTGTAAAGCAATTCTGAAGCGAATAACCTCATCGAATACGAGATATACAGCCGATTTTGAGGAGAAAAAATGGGACCGTTATGGGTTGATGTTGCAGGCTATGAACTGACTGCAGAAGACAGAGAAATTTTGGAGCATCCAACGGTTGGTGGTTTGATTTTATTTACGCGTAACTACCACGACAGCAAGCAGCTTCAAGCTCTTACCCAATCTATCCGCAAAGCGGCGAAACGTCCGATCTTGATTGGTGTTGACCAAGAAGGCGGGCGCGTTCAGCGTTTCCGTGAAGGTTTTTCTCTGATTCCTGCGGCAGACGAATACGCCAAACACCAAAACAGTGAAGAGCTGGCACGCATGGGCGGTTGGTTGATGGCAGCAGAGCTTATTGCTCATGACATCGACCTAAGCTTCGCACCAGTACTAGATAAAGGTCACCAGTGTAAAGCGATTGGCAGCCGTGCCTTTGGTGAGGATCTGGACACCATTTTACGTCACAGCACCGCGTATATGCAGGGTATGAAGAGTGTCGGTATGGCGACGACGGGCAAACATTTCCCGGGCCATGGTGGCGTGATTGCTGATTCACACCTAGAGACACCATACGACGAGCGTAGCGATATCTTTGAGCAAGATATGGCTATCTTCAAAGCGCAAATCGATGCTGGCATCTTAGACGCGATGATGCCTGCTCATGTGATTTTCCCAAATTATGATGACCAACCAGCAAGTGGATCTGAGTATTGGCTAAAACAAATCCTACGCCAGCAGCTTGGTTTTAAAGGTTTGATCTTCTCTGATGATTTGACCATGGAGGGCGCTGCGATCATGGGTGGCCCTGCTCAGCGTGGCGCACAAGCATTAAACGCTGGCTGCGATATGCTGCTGGTCTGTAACAAGCGCGATGCGCAAGTTGAGGTGCTGGATAATCTACCAATCACTTCTGTTCCTCTAGCTGATGCCTTGTTGAAGAAGCAAAGCTTTTCTCTAAGTGAGCTAAAACGTTCGCAAGAGTGGAAAGACGCTTCTGAAGCTATGAAGCGATTGATTGGCTAACCATCTCACCCCTGAATAATGGTTTGTTCAGGGTGAGACGTAAACTTTCAAAAACATCCATTTAAGGCCGAAGTGCTCTGTACTTCGGCTTTTTCTTTGATGTAAATTAAAATTTACACTAAATGTTTTTTATTGTGTACGGTTGTAATTCTTTTTTAGCCTGTTATCTTGTCGATAAAGCTTAGTTGTCTCACCAAGGAATTGGTTGGGTGTAAACATAAATATACAGGTCAAAGTTATGCAAAGAAGTGAATTGAGCAACATCAACATCAGCGAAGAACAAGTACTGATCACGCCAGAGGAGCTAAAAGTGAAGCTTCCTCTAAGTGAAAAAGCGCGTCGTTTTATTCAAGAGTCTCGTCAAACCATCGCTGACATCATTCACAAGAAAGATCATCGTCTACTTGTTGTATGTGGACCATGTTCTATCCATGACGTAGAGGCAGCGAAGGATTACGCTAAGCGTCTAAAAGCTCTTTCTGAACAACTAAGCGACCAACTGTATATTGTAATGCGTGTTTACTTTGAGAAGCCTCGAACCACGGTTGGTTGGAAAGGCCTGATCAATGACCCACACCTAGATGGCAGCTTCGACATTGAACATGGTCTGCATGTTGGTCGTGAGCTGCTGGCTGAATTGGCTGAGATGGAAATCCCACTAGCAACAGAAGCCCTTGACCCAATCAGCCCGCAATACCTTGCGGATACCTTTAGCTGGGCTGCGATCGGTGCTCGTACGACTGAGTCACAAACTCACCGTGAGATGGCAAGCGGCCTTTCTATGCCGATTGGCTTCAAGAATGGTACGGATGGTAGCCTAGCAACCGCTGTTAACGCGATGCAAGCGGCCTCTTCTAGCCACCGTTTCATGGGTATTAACCGTGAGGGCCAAGTAGCGCTACTAACTACGCAAGGTAACCCGAATGGTCACGTGATTCTGCGCGGCGGCAAGCAAACTAACTACGATTCAGTATCGGTTAACGAGTGTGAGCAAGAGATGGCGAAGTCTGGCCTTGATGCTTCATTGATGGTGGATTGTAGCCATGCAAATTCTCGCAAAGATTACCGTCGTCAGCCATTGGTTGCCGAAGACGTGATTCACCAAATCCGTGAAGGTAACAAGTCAATCATCGGCTTGATGATTGAAAGTCATATCAATGAAGGTAACCAATCTTCAGACCTAGCACTTGAAGAGATGAAATACGGCGTATCGATCACTGACGCATGTATCAATTGGGATTCAACTGAGGCACTATTACGTCATGCACACGAAGAGCTGGTGCCTTTCTTAGAGAATCGCCTTAAAGGCTAAAACGGAACTTATTTAAGGAACATCAATGGTAGTTGAACTTAACGCATTACGCGATCAAATTGATGCAGTCGACAAGCAAATGTTGGAGCTACTGGCACAACGTTTAGCACTAGTAGAGAAAGTGGGTGAAGTAAAAAGCGAACACGGTTTGCCAATTTACGCCCCAGATCGCGAGGCTGCCATGCTGGCGTCACGACGAGCTGAAGCTGAAAAAATGGGGATTCCTCCACAGCTGATTGAAGACATTCTTCGTCGAACCATGCGTGAGTCTTATGCCAGCGAGAAAGATTCCGGTTTTAAGTGTTTGAACCCAGAATTGCGCTCAGTGGTTATTATTGGTGGTAATGGCCAGTTAGGTGGTCTGTTTGGCCGAATGTTCAAACTCTCTGGTTACCAATTAAAGGTGCTGGGCAGCAAAGATTGGGATCACGCGGATGACATCCTTAAAGGTGCGGGCCTGGTTGTGGTTACTGTGCCGATTCACCTAACAGAAGGTGTGATTGAAAAACTTGGTAACCTGCCAAAAGACTGCATTCTGTGTGACCTGACTTCTATCAAGTCTAAGCCGCTGCAAGCAATGTTGAATGTGCACCAAGGTCCGGTTGTTGGTTTGCACCCAATGTTTGGCCCAGATGTACCGAGCCTAGCGAAGCAGGTGATTGTCTACTGTGACGGTCGTGGTAGCGATCAATACCAATGGCTATTGCAACAATTTGGAATTTGGGGCGCAAGCTTGTGCCAAATCGATGCGCAAGAGCACGACCATGGCATGACTTTGATTCAGGCGCTGCGCCACTTCACTTCTTTCGCTTACGGTATGCACTTAAGCAAAGAGAATCCGAACATTGAACAACTATTAAAGCTGAGCTCGCCGATTTACCGTTTGGAGCTCGCGATGGTAGGGCGTCTGTTTGGCCAAGACCCAAACCTCTACGGTGACATCATTCTTTCATCACAAGAAAACATCGACATGATTAAGCGTTTCCACCAACGCTTTGGTGAAGCGTTGTCTGTTTTAGACAGTAAAGATAAGGCTGAGTTTGTCGAAAGCTTCGAACAAGTGAGTGACTGGTTTGGTGATTACTCGCAGCAATTTATGAATGAGAGTCAGAACCTACTCAAACAAGCGAACGACAACATCCACCGTGGATAAGTACCAGTTTTAAATACAAAAAGAGCAGCTCACGGGCTGCTCTTTTCTATTCTGAAGGCTTTTAAAAATCAGTTGGTCGATGTGCCACTGTTGTCTTCACTTGATACTGTGCTGATGCTGGTATCACGGTATGGAGAGTTGGTTAGATTGATTTGCAGACGAACGACATTGTCAATTAACTGAACCAATGGGCCCCATTTCACCATCTTCTCTTTTTCAAACACGGAGTTGAAGTTCTCCGGTGTCCAGTCCATTAGGTAACGTGGGTTTAATGTGCGACCTAGGAAGCGTACTTCGTAATGCAGGTGCGGGCCGGTTGAGTTACCCGAGTTACCACATTTCGCAATCACATCGCCTTTACTGACAAACTCACCGCTTTTTACACTGAACTTATTGAGGTGGGCAAACGAGCTTGAGAAACCAAACGAGTGGCGTAACGTTAGGTAGTTGCCGTAGCCGCGATTACTTGGACGTACGGTCTCTACAACACCATCCGCTGGCGCAAGAATCTCTTCGCCACGCTTACAGGTTAAGTCGATGCCAGTGTGCACATGACGTTTACCCGAAATTGGATTAATTCGGCTGCCATATGGCGATGAGATGCGCTGATAAGTCATCGGGCTATCGTTGGGAATCAAACGGAACATGGTGGCTCGAACGGCCGAGTCAATAGCGGCTGCATCGATACGTTCCTCTAACGCGAGGTTATTCTCTTCACCCACTAACTCTTCATCAGCAAGACCCAATACAGATTCCACGTCGAATACACGCTTGCCTAGCAGTTGAATCTGGTTGTTTTTGTCCGTCAGAGATTGAGACAGTGAGTGGTTGGTATCCAATTGTTCTTCGTAAAGCGCAGTGATCTCTGCTTTTTCACTTTCAAGCTTAGCGATGGTCTGACTAAGGGTTTGCGTATCATGAACTTGCTTTTGGTTCAGATACCATGCGCCGCCGACGACAGCGGGCAATGCAACAACAGATGCACAGATGGTTAGGATCGAAAGGCGACCCAAATGAAACTGCTGATTCCCGTCTTTTGTCGGGATCTGCATGATGATTTTTTTAGACATGGTTATTGTTACTAAAGTAGGCGCTCAATTTATTTTTCTCCTAAATCGGAAAGATGCTCTAACTCTCGATTCAGAAGCTCGATATTGCCTACATTCAATTCTATAAATCGTTTTAGTTGGCTAATACTTTCGATGTCTATGTTGCTTATCTTTAGCCGAATCTCATTGCCTGCAATCGAAACGATACCAGCACTTAGCTGCATCATCTGTTCTGATTGGATAAATGAGAACCCCACTTCTACCGGAAGTAATGAATCCAACGGTTTTGCATCTTCAACTTTTAATAACAAGCCATGCAATGAAAGGTCTTGAATCGTAGCTTGCATTGCCAAGTCTCCTTGCTCAATTAGAGCAGGTACTTGGTAGATGATGCGTGAAAAGCGTCGTCTCTCCGTCATAGAGCTTTCTCGTAAAGTATTCAAACAAGTGAAAGACTATATCAAATAGTACAAAATTTGTTCGATTTTTGTTCTTAAAATGTCGAGATAGCTACAGAGTTGGGTTGGCTAATGGTCATGCTCTTGACCTACTTGAGAGGTACTTCGAGCTATTTATGCAACACATACAACAAAGGCCGCTATGATAGCGACCTTTGTACGAATTACAAGCAAAGGTGAGCGTAGGGTGATATACCGCACATCCATCTTATAACCGAAATTACTTCGATACGCGCTTGTATTTGATGCGGTGTGGTTCAGCTGCTTCAGGACCAAGGGTCTTCTTCAGCCATTCCATGTACTCGTTGTAGTTACCTTCGTAGAAGTTAACTTGGCCTTCATCGCGGTAGTCGATGATGTGCGTTGCAATACGGTCTAGGAACCAACGGTCGTGCGAGATAACCATTGCACAGCCAGGGAACTCTAGTAGTGCTTCTTCTAGTGCACGTAGTGTTTCAACGTCAAGGTCGTTGGTTGGCTCATCGAGTAGCAGTACGTTACCGCCAGCTTTAAGCAGCTTAGCAAGGTGCACACGGTTACGCTCACCACCAGAAAGCTCGCCGATAACTTTCTGTTGATCTGAGCCTTTAAAGTTAAAGCGTGAACAGTATGCACGAGCTGGGATTTCGAAGTTGTTGATCTTGATGATGTCAGCGCCTTCAGAAATCTCTTGGAATACCGTGTTGTTGTCGTTCATTGAGTCACGGAACTGCTCAACAGACGCCAATTTCACTGTTTCACCTAGCTCAATCGTACCTGAGTCTGGCTGCTCAGTGCCGCTCAGCATCTTGAATAAAGTCGATTTACCTGCACCGTTGGCACCGATGATACCCACGATTGCACCCTTAGGCATGCTGAACGATAGGTCATCGATAAGAACACGACCGTCGAATGACTTAGTCAGGTTGTTCACTTCGATTACCTTATCACCTAGACGCTCACCTGGCGGGATGAACAGTTCGTTGGTTTCGTTACGTTTTTGGTGGTCAGTGTTTTGTAGCTCTTCAAAGCGCGCCATACGTGCTTTAGATTTCGCCTGACGACCTTTAGGGTTTTGACGAACCCATTCAAGTTCTTTCTCGATGGTCTTTTGACGAGCTTTTTCTTGCGATGCTTCTTGTTGTAGACGCGCATCTTTTTGCTCTAGCCATGAGGTGTAGTTACCTTCCCATGGAATACCTTCACCACGGTCAAGTTCTAGGATCCAACCCGCTGCGTTATCTAGGAAGTAACGGTCGTGGGTAATCGCAACTACAGTACCAGTGTAATCAACTAGGAAACGTTCTAGCCATGCAACAGATTCAGCATCCAAGTGGTTGGTTGGTTCGTCGAGTAGTAGCATGTCTGGCTTTTCAAGAAGAAGACGACAGATAGCCACACGGCGACGCTCACCACCTGATAGGTGTTGGATCTTTTGATCCCATTCAGGAAGGCGAAGTGCATCAGCAGCACGCTCTAGCGTGTTATCTAGGTTGTGACCGTCTTTCGCTTGGATTAGCGCTTCTAGTTCACCCTGTTCTTTTGCTAGTGCGTCGAAGTCTGCATCTGGTTCTGCATACGCAGCGTATACCGCATCCAAGCGCTTTAGTGCGCCAGCAACATCTGCAACGGCTTCTTCAACGATTTCACGAACCGTTTTTGATTCGTCTAGTACTGGCTCCTGAGGTAGGTAACCTACGTTTAGGCCAGGTTGTGGACGCGCTTCACCATCGATATCAGTATCGATACCCGCCATGATACGTAGCAGAGTTGATTTACCCGCACCGTTCAGACCTAGAACACCGATTTTTGCACCTGGGAAGAAGCTTAGAGAGATGTCTTTAAGAATTTGACGCTTAGGTGGCACAATTTTGCTCACCCGCGACATGGTATATACGTATTCAGCCATTGCCGATCGTTCCTAAATTAACTGTCATTCAAAGCGTCTATTTTATACCAACTCCTTAAGTTTTGTTACCGGATTGCAAGAAATTAGCATCTCGTGTGATTTCTTCTTCATCGCTGACCGGAAACTCACAACTTTAGGGTATACACTTTTCTTGTTCACCTTAAATGCAAACACTGACTGTTCATCAGGATGGATGAATTGTCGGGAATCTATTTGTCTTAAAGGGTTCTAAAGTTTTACGAGTACAACATTTATTACATCAAGTCACTTTACAATAAGAACTTAATACGGTGTAAATAGATGCATATGCTTTATGACTTGCCACGCCTGTATTCACCAGTGGTGAGAAATGAAGTGAGAAACGTCTGGGGAAAATGACGCACATGAGATTCAACGTATCGGAATTGGCTAAAAGAGTATGCTACGCAGCCGCTTTATGTGCGGTAAGTGTGTCAGCAAACGCTGCGCTGAGCCTAGAAAAACAGCGCCAAGTTTATGAACAAGCTCAAGATTTATTAGACAAGAATGACATCGATGGCTATTTGTCTATCCGTTCTAAAATCGCCAGTTATCCACTCACCCCTTATGTGGATTATCGGGTGTTTCTGAGGCAATTATCGAGTAAGTCTCCACAACAGGTAGACGAATTTATTAGTGACCACGAGGCTTTTCCATTCTCACGTCGAATTCGCGCCCCTTACTTAGATAACCTTTATCGTCAGAAAGATTGGAAAACCATTACCGAGTTCCAGAAAGTGGAGCCAAGTGGCGAGCGTTACCAATGTATTTTCTACGTTGCTCAATTAAAACAAGGTAAGCAAGTCGCCGCATTTAAAGGCGCTGAGCATATGTGGTTGCGTGGAAAGAGTATCGCCGACGAGTGTGATCCGTTGTTCTCCGCTTGGGACAAAGCGGGGGAGCGTACCGATGAATTGATTCTGCAACGCATGTTGTTGGCGTTTGATGCGCGCAATGGTGGCTTGATTAGCTACCTGCAAAAACTGCCTGAATCGGCTAAAGCGAAGCAACAAGCTAAAGCAATGAAAGCGTTGTTTGATAAGCCAGAAACGGTCGCTGCATTTGCCAAGAAGCAACCTGCGAATGATTTCAATCGCGCTCAGAGTGAATATGCACTCGAAAAACTCGCACGCAAGAACACCAAGCAAGCACAAGAGGCTTATGCGACGGTAGTGAGAGGACAAAAGTTCTCATCAGAAAAAGCGCAAGCATTAGCCGATTACATTGCGATTCGTTTGATTCGCACTGAGTCAGATTCACTTGCCCAGTGGCGTGATGACAAAACCAAAACCAGCCAAGATCTGCCTCTGATTGAAAGCCGCATTCGTTTGTCGATTCAAAATGGCGATTGGAAAGGGTTACAGAAGTGGATTGCGGTACTGAATGAGCAAGAGCAAGCGACACTTCGGTGGCAATACTGGCTAGGACGTAGTGAGATTGCGCTTGGTAATGAAGTCGCAGGTAAGCAACGTTTAGCAAAACTGGTTGGCCAGCGTAACTTTTACAGCGTCGCTGCTGCCAATGCGATAGGTCAGTCAATCAAGTACCCATCGAGCTCGGTTAAGCTAGACAAGAAAGTCATACAGCCGTATCAAAAGTCGTTGGCCCGAATCCATGAGTTGATTGAAACTGATAAGATTGCGGCGGCAAAGAGCGAATGGGCGCACTTACTCCGCAGCGTCGGTAAAGATGAGAAAGCTCAGCTAGCAGCCTATGCAGCATCTAAGCGTTGGCACAATCTTACTGTTATCGCGAGTATCGAAGCACAAATGTGGGATAACATCCCGCTGCGTTTCCCGGTGGCGCATCGCTGGTGGTTCAACTTCTATGCTGAGAAGCACAACATCGATCCAATTACGATGATGTCGTTAGCACGACAAGAAAGTGCTTTGGACTCGGAAGCGCGTTCTCCCGTGGGGGCTCGTGGTCTAATGCAAATTATGCCTGCGACTGCGAAGTACACGGCGAACAAGTACAAGCTCAAGTATCAAGGGACACAAGACCTTTATAATGTGGGTAAGAACATTGAGATTGGCAGTCACTACTTACAAGGTTTGATGGAGGATTACGATAATAATCGTATTTTCGCGCTCGCTGCTTATAATGCAGGACCTAACCGAGTAAAAATGTGGCGAGAGCGAACTCAAGGAAAAGTCGACGCTTATTCCTTTATTGAAGCGATTTCATTTAAAGAGACGCGTGGTTATGTGCAGAACATTTTGATGTTTGAGACATACTACCGCGACCTTTTAGGTGTAGACGGTTCGTTCTTGACCCCAAATGAGATCAATACCAAGTATTGAGTGAGGTAACTTGATGTCACACGAACCTGAGTACAAAGACTGGCAACAGATTGTCGAACTGATCCGTTCTAGCGTGGATAACCAGCAACATGAGATGTTGTTAACCATGTTGATGACGCCAGATGAGAGAGAGTCGCTTACTGCACGCGTCAACATTCTGAATGAACTGCTCAAGGGCGAGCTTTCTCAGCGCCAAATCAGTCAAATGCTTGGAGTGGGTATTGCCACCATCACTCGTGGTTCGAATGAGTTAAAGTCGAAGTCGGATACGGACAAAGACAAACTCAAGACATTATTAGAGCAGGGTGCCCAATAATCTTTGGGTCGAACTCTCTGAGTTACAGACAGCAAAAAGGGCGGAATTACCGCCCTTTTTAATATGTATTTTTCACGCTTATGAGCTGCAATACCATTAATAAGCGCCTTATTGCTATAGGTTAGCCGGAAAATGCTCTGGATTGGTAAACGGAATCAACGCCAGAATTAAAGCTTGATGGTAGACCGAACTGCGCGTTAGTTGGTTTTGAGTCAGCAAACCAATTGCACCACCTTTCTGTTTGATATTATCGGTACCAAACACTTCATCCATCACGTCCCCAAGCTCATTGGCGTGTTCCAGCTTTTGTAATACCTCAGGTGGCAACATCAGGCTTGCAGAGCGTGATTCCCCACGATGTGTGTCGGACTCAATCACCATCCAAGCAAAAGTGACTTTTCCTTCAATCCCTGCTTCTAAACCTACGTAGAAATCCGCCTTCGGCATTTCTGTTTTTGCGTTACGGACTCGGTTCAATGCGCCGAGATGAGTTTCTTCATTCGACATCGGTTGATCTGCGACTTCACTTGGAACGCTGACACCAACAAACTCAAAACTTTGCTCTGAGAAAGCACTTTGAAAAGCGCTCTCTACCGCTTTGATTTTTGCCGGGTTTAAGGAAGCGATTACGACCTTTTGGGTTGCCATGATCTTTTTACCTACCATGTTCTTTTTACTTACAATAGTCCGTTAGCTTAGTTTTACTTGAGTCGGCTTTACGTTCTCACTTGGATAGCAACCCAGTACTTTCAAGTGCTTAGTGATCTTTGTTAGCTCATCAATCGCTTGTTGCATCTCGTTAGAACCAAGGTGGGATTCTAGATCAACGTAGAACATTTCTTCCCATGGATTCCCCATGATTGGACGCGACTCTAGCTTGGTCATGTTGATGCCGTAACGCTGAATAACCAATAGTGTTTGAACCAGTGAGCCAGCTTCTTGTGACGTCGACATGATCAGGGTTGTCTTAGCTGGGATCTGCGTGGATACCTCAACCGGTTTACGAGCAACGACGATAAAACGAGTATGGTTTTCAGTTTGGTTTGCAATGTTGCCTTGAATCGCTTGCAAGCCGTAAAGCTTACCGCTTGAAGCATTGCCGATTGCTGCTACGTCATCACGATTAAGCTCTTGTACCTTTTGCATCGCATCTGCAGTACTTGCACAAGACTCTAACTTCACACCTTTCATACGGCTTAAAAACTCGCTGCATTGCTGGTGTGGCTGCGGATGTGAGTAAAGTGTTTTGATGTTCTCGAGACGAATGTCTTTAGTCGCCACTAGGCAATGCTCAATCGGTTGAGTCAATTCACCAACGATGTACAGCGTCGTGTGTTGCAGTAGGTCGTAGACCTCATTGATAGAGCCTGAACTGGTGTTTTCAATTGGCAGAACACCATAATCAGCATGACCAGATTCGACGGTCTGAGTTACTTCTTTGAAGTGTTCACAGTTAAGCTCAATTAGCTCTGTGTTCTTGCGGCTGAAGTATTCGCGGCTAGCAAGGTGTGAATAAGAGCCCTTGGCACCAAGGAAAGCAACACGAGCAAGAGGTTTACGGCTTTGCAGTGGATTAACGAGGTTTTGCAGGTAGCTTTGTTGAAGAAGGACAGAATCTTCAATAATGGTGTGGAAAAGTTTGGTGATGTACTGAGCATCGAGTTCGTATTTATCACGGCCGTTGGTGATCAGTTTTACCAGAAGTTGTTGCTCACGGACTGCATCACGAACAGGTTTCGAAGTTTGAACTTTGCTTTTTGCTACTTCAATACTGAGTTTGCGGCGCTCAGATAATAGGCTTAAAAGCTCGTCATCGAGCTCATTCAAACGTAAACGAATTTCTTCCAGGGAAATAGGTTGGTCAGTCATCAATTCTTTCCTTATAAAAAAAGCCCCCCGATGTGGGAGGCTTTCTGTTTGTTTTTGACTTTTCTTTCACAAACGAGTTAGCCCCTCCAACTATGGAAGGAAAAAGAAGTCAAAAAGAAACAGGTTTGTTGAATGCATAAATAGTGCTTAATTTGTGAGTGTTTAAACACAATAAGCAAGCAGGCGGGGAGCGTCAAGCAAAAAAATAGCGCCTTTCGGCGCTACTTCCTCAATCTGGGGCGTTTACTCTTCTTCTTCCACTAGCTCAGGCTTACTTGCACGTCGAGCTTCTGGTTTGTGGGTCAGCTTATTCAGTTGTCGTTCTAGTTTTTGCTCCACTTCATTGATAGCTGCGTAAAGATCTTCGTGAGTTGCTGAGGCGATTAGCTGGCCTTTAGGAACTTTAATAATGGCTTCGAATTTCTTCTGTTTATTTGGTTCCTCACTGAAAGTTGCTTGGCATCCGATGATGTCTACCTGCCATTTCTCCAGCTTTTTAAATTTGCTCTCAATATGAGCACGGATTGCAGAGGTGATTTCGATGTTTTTACCAGTGATGTTCATTGTCATAAATGTTTTTCCTCTGTGTCACCCCTCATGGGTTGAATTCAGATTACCGCTTTGAGGAGAAAATAATGTGATATAAATCACGTTTTTGATTGGGTTTTTCGAGATGAAAAATGAATGTGATCTCACTCAAGATCTCCTCAGATTTATGTGAAAATTGCTTGTTATCGGATTCGAAATCATTAGATTGGATAGAGTACTGAGCTGAAAACTAACCCGTTTTTAGGGGAGTTATACGGCCTGTAATTCTAGTTAGTCAAAAATTAACCAGAACAAAGATGTGAATCAGATCACTCTTAAAGTGCACAGTAAGTTAGATTCAAAAACGCCGCTCATGCTTTGAGCGGCGTTTTTGGTTTTTTGGCTTGAGGTTTGTTACTTAGGGCGTTTGACTGACTCTTCGTAAGGGAGTCATAAAGATGGGGTCATCTGGCACGAGTAGAACGTTGTCGAGCGTTTTCGCCAGATCAAGGCTTTCTAACTGTTTGTAGATCACGTAGTAGCGGTTCACATTGGTTACGTACCTGACGGTTTCTCCTAAACTTCGTCGCGTAACCACTTCCACATTATTGAACCAGACATTCGGATCGTAGCCTTGTTGAGCCGCGCGCTTACGCATTCTCTCTATATTCCCTGGTCCCGCATTGTATGCCGCTAACGTTAAATAGAGCTTATTCTCTTTACTGATGGCACCATCACTGAAGTAATAGCGACGTAGAAAGGCCATGTATTTTACGCCCGCATGGACATTATTTTCTAAGTTACGAATGTTCTTAATGTTTACATTAGGGTCGCTTGCTGTACTTGGTAAGATCTGCATGATGCCGACTGCTCCACGACTGGAGGCTAAGTTGTTGTCGAACCCAGACTCTTGATACGCTACCGCAGCAATGAGCAGATAATCGAAATCATATTTCTCCCCATACTTAGAAAATAAAGAAGAGAGTTTTTCGAGTTGAGCAATCTTTTTTGGGTTGAGCGCTTTATTGAGCCAATTGGTATTGTCGATGTATTTACCGTAAATGACGTTGCCAAGTAAGGTTCCGGATTTGGCGGTACGAATGAACTTATTTACGACCTTCATTAACTCAGGACTGTCGTGGCGCATGGCCCAAGCGATCTCGCCGCCTTTGCGAATAGGAATCTTGGTGTGCGCACGGATGCCACCCATAAAGTTCATCCACAGCTTGGCTTTGTGACTATCCAGTACGATGGCTTTGACGTAGCCATTGTTTAGCATCCCCACCAATTCGTAATCTTGTAGTGTTTCTTCGATAAAATGCACCACAACTGGGGGCAAGCCTTTCTTGTTGAGCTTTTTATTTAAGGCTTGAATGCTCTCAAAATAGCTTGAGCTAGCACGAACCCAAATCTCCTTACCACTCAGTTGTTCAATCTTGGTCATTGCTGGAGTGTCTTTATCGGTGACCACCCACTCTTGAATTCCAGTTATGACAGGATCGCTGAAGCTAACTGATTTCTTACGCGCATCGGTGATAGTGAGGTTCGCGACGACTAAATCCCCTAAGCCTTGTTCTAGTGAGGGAAGTAGCTGATCTCTAGAAACGGGAATGATTTGAATATTGATTTTAGGTTTCAGTTTACGAAGATCTTTTTCGAAATGAGCCAGTAACTCTGCACCAATGCCTTTTGGCTCCCCACATTCGATGTAATAGAAACCAAGATCGGCAGACACCAAAACTCGCAGAACATTTTTCTCTTTGATAATGTCGAGATCGCCGGTGTAAGGTGGTTGTCTGAGAGGGGACAGTTCGAGCGCAAAACTCGAAGTGGAGAGTAGGATCAACAGTCCCGCCCATAGCTTTGATAGGGTCACATTCACATCCATGTTAATGGTGGAGGAGAACTTTAAGCATATGTGTTGCTTAAAAAATCATCAAGTAAGTGAATATGGTAACTAGAAAGGATAAGACAAAATTGATGGTGGTTGAAAACAAAACCGCCACAGTTTGGGCTGTGGCGGCTTAGGATTAGTTTGCTGGGTTAAGCTTGATAAGCTCTTCCGTTCTTGCAACGGCGTCATCCAGTTTCAATTGCTTGTAGGCTTCTAACTGAATCTCAAGTGATTTGCGCGCCGCTTCTGTGTCAGGGAACGCTTTTTGAAGCTCTTGAGAACGGTTGATCGCTGCAATCCAAGCTTCACGACGCAAGTAGAAGTCTGCCGTCGCTAGATCGTAGTTTGCAAGACGGTTCTTTAGCGCCACCATACGTTTCTGTGAATCTTCCGCATATGGGCTGTTCGGGTAACGTTCTAGCAGCTTTTTGAAGTCGTCGAATGCTTTCTTCACTGGCTCTGGATCACGGTCACTACGATCAACGTTGAACAAGTCATGCATGAAGTTACGGTCTTGCGCCATGTGGCTCAAACCACGCATGTACAAAACCCAGTCCATTTTTTCGTGAGTCGGGTTCAAACGCATAAAGCGAGAGATCGTTGCCAGACCTAATGCTAGGTCATCGTTTTTGTAGTACGCGTAGATAAGGTCAAGTTGTACCTGCTCAGAGTAGGCACCAAACGGGTAACGCGAATCCAAAGCTTCTAGTTTTTCGATTGCAGAAAGCCAGTTACCGCTTTGCAGAGAAGTTTGCGCGTCTGCATACAGTTCAGAAGGTGGCACATCAGGAACGATTTCTTCTTTGCTTGCACAGCCAAACAGAAGGGATACCGCTAAAAGGCCTGTTAAAGTCTGATGTTTCATATCAGGAGTCTGTTCCTTGAATCTAAATATTTCTTAAGCTGCCGTTACTTTCTTTCCAGTAACAGATACAATGACGTAATAGTCTATTTTTCCACAGTCGTGAGCATTAGTCTCACAGTTTTTAAAAAAGTTCGATATGGCTCAGCAGATTGTTTTAACCAACACCGTAAAAGATAGCCAATTAGGTCAACGTTTAGACCAAGCTATCGCCGAATTATTCGCGGACTTCTCTCGCTCTCGCTTGAAAGAGTGGTTGCTTGCAGGGAAAGTACAAGTGAATGGTGAAGTTGTCACTAAACCTCGCACCAGAGTAATGGGTGGCGAGGAAATTACCTTGCAAGCCGAGCTGGAAGATGAAGAACGCTGGGAAGCACAAGATATTCCGCTAGATATCGTCTACGAAGATGAAGACATCATCGTAATCAATAAGCCTCGTGATTTTGTAGTACACCCTGGCGCGGGTACGCCAGACGGCACAGTACTAAACGCATTGCTGCATCATTACCCAGATATCGCAGAAGTACCTCGTGCAGGTATCGTGCACCGTCTGGATAAGGACACTACAGGTCTAATGGTGGTCGCGAAAACTGTTCCGGCACAAACTCGTCTAGTACGCGCGCTGCAAAAACGTAACATCACTCGTGAGTACGAAGCGATTGCAATCGGTCGTATGACGGCGGGCGGTAAAGTGGATAAACCAATTGGTCGTCACTCTACTAAACGTACGCTAATGGCAGTTGCTCCAATGGGTAAACCTGCGGTAACGCACTACCGTGTTGCGGAGCACTTCCGTGAACACACGCGTATCCGTCTTCGCCTAGAAACCGGTCGTACGCACCAAATCCGTGTTCATATGTCTTACCTACAGCATCCGCTACTAGGTGATACTGCATACGGTGGCCGTGCTCGTATCCCAACTGGCGCTTCAGAAGAACTAACGGAAATGATCCGTGGTTTTGACCGCCAAGCACTGCACGCGGTAATGCTGCGTTTCGATCACCCTGTTACTGGTGAAGAGCTAGAGTTTCACGCTCCAGTACCGGATGACATGGTAGAAATGACAGAAGCGCTACGTAAAGATACAGAAGAGTTCGGTCTGCCTGACGAGTTCTAATATGAAGACAATTGTTCCTAACTGGCCAGCACCAAAAAACGTTAAAGCTTTCGCCTCTACCAGAGTCGGAGGCTTTTCGACTGCGCCTTATCAAGGGCTTAACCTTGGTGCTCATGTTGGGGATGACTTGTCCATCGTAGAAAAGAACCGTGACTGGTTGGTGCAACAAGCAAAGATGCCTAGTGCGCCAATCTGGTTGAACCAAACCCATTCTACAGTGGTTGCTCAAGTGAGTGATCCAACAACGCAAGTACTCGATGCGGATGGTGTGTTTACTTCTGCAAGTCAGGTTGTTTGTTCAGCGATGACAGCGGACTGCTTGCCCGTTTTATTAACCAATATGCAAGGCACCCAAGTTGCGGCCGTTCATGCTGGTTGGCGCGGCTTAGCAAATGGTATCGTTGAAAACGCCCTCGAGTTGTTCTCTGGTGAAGTTATGGCGTGGCTTGGTCCTGCAATTGGTCCTCAAGCATTTGAAGTCGGTGAAGATGTCCTGCAAGCCTTTGTGGATTTCGACTCACAAGCTCATCAAGCATTTACCCCTCGTGACGTTGAAGGGAAGTGGCTGGCGGACATGTCCAAACTTGCAACTCAGCGTCTCAATAAATTTGGCATTACTCAGGTATTTGATTCAGGCCTGTGTACTTTCCAAGACAAAGAAGACTTCTATTCATATCGCCGTGATGGTGTGACGGGTCGACAAGCCACTTTTATTTGGATTGAAGACTGAACAGTACAACTCAAAAGTGTTGAGATGCATAGCTTCATTTTTGCAAAGCTATCTTTATTAATTCACTCCCTTGAAATTCCCGCTCTGCGTATCCATCTTTCTAACTGTCAAAAGAATTTTCTTAAGTTGAGGTTAGGAAGAAAGATATGCGTCTTGATAGATTCACAAGTAAGTTTCAAATCGCTATCTCTGATGCTCAGTCACTAGCGTTAGGGCGCGATCATCAATATATCGAACCTGTGCACCTAATGGTGGCATTGCTTGATCAGAACGGTAGCCCAATTCGTCCACTGCTAACCATGTTAGATGTTGACGTGACTCATCTACGCTCTAAATTGAGCGAAATGTTAGACCGGCTGCCTAAAGTAAGTGGCATCGGCGGTGATGTTCAGCTGTCTAGCTCTATGGGGACAGTTTTCAATTTGTGCGACAAAGTGGCTCAAAAGCGTCAGGACTCCTACATCTCTTCCGAAGTCTTTTTGCTTGCAGCATTAGAAGACCGTGGCCCACTTGGTCAGCTATTAAAAGAGATGGGTTTGACCGAGCAGAAAGTTAGCCAAGCGATCGAAAAGATCAGAGGTGGTCAAAAGGTCAATGACCCGAACGCGGAAGAATTACGCCAAGCATTAGAAAAGTTCACCATAGACCTAACAGAACGCGCAGAGCAGGGTAAGTTAGATCCTGTAATCGGCCGTGATGATGAAATCCGCCGTACCATCCAAGTATTGCAGCGTCGTACCAAGAACAACCCAGTGATCATTGGTGAACCAGGTGTGGGTAAAACCGCTATCGTAGAAGGCTTGGCTCAGCGCATCATTAATAATGAAGTACCAGAGGGGCTACGTGGTCGCCGCGTACTTTCATTAGATATGGGCGCACTTGTTGCAGGTGCAAAATACCGTGGTGAATTTGAAGAGCGTTTGAAATCGGTATTGAATGAGTTAGCGAAAGAAGAAGGTAACGTCATTCTATTCATTGATGAGCTTCATACTATGGTTGGCGCAGGTAAGGGCGAGGGCTCTATGGATGCCGGTAATATGCTAAAACCAGCACTGGCTCGTGGTGAACTCCACTGTGTGGGCGCGACTACATTGGATGAATACCGCCAATATATAGAGAAAGATGCCGCACTTGAGCGTCGTTTCCAAAAAGTGCTGGTGGATGAGCCAACAGTAGAAGACACGATTGCCATTCTGCGTGGTTTGAAAGAGCGCTATGAGCTTCACCATCACGTAGAAATTACCGACCCAGCGATCGTAGCAGCTGCGAGCTTGTCGCATCGTTATGTTTCGGATCGTCAATTGCCTGATAAAGCAATCGACCTTATTGATGAAGCAGCCTCTAGCATTCGTCTACAGATCGACTCCAAGCCAGAGTCTTTAGACAAACTCGAACGTAAAATCATCCAACTGAAGATTGAGCAGCAAGCACTAAGTAACGAGCATGATGAAGCAAGTGAAAAACGCTTGGACGTGCTCAATGAAGAATTGAATGAAAAAGAGCGCGAGTATGCAGAGCTAGAAGAAGTGTGGAATGCTGAAAAAGCCGCACTCTCTGGTACGCAACATATTAAAGGTGAACTAGAGCAAGCTCGTATGGATATGGACTTTGCACGCCGTGCTGGTGACCTAAACCGCATGTCCGAATTGCAATACGGTCGTATTCCTGAACTTGAAAAGCAACTTGATCTTGCTACTCAAGCTGAAATGCAAGAAATGACGCTATTGCGGAATAAGGTGACGGACAACGAGATTGCAGAAGTGCTCTCTAAGCAAACGGGTATTCCGGTCTCTAAAATGCTCGAAGCAGAAAAAGAAAAACTGCTCCGCATGGAAGAGGTTTTGCACAAACGTGTGATTGGTCAGGCAGAAGCGGTTGAAGTGGTGTCTAACGCAATTCGTCGTAGTCGAGCTGGCTTATCCGATCCAAACAAACCGATTGGCTCCTTCTTATTCTTAGGTCCAACAGGTGTGGGTAAAACAGAACTATGTAAGACACTCGCGAGCTTCATGTTTGATAGTGAAGATGCCATGGTACGTATCGATATGTCCGAGTTCATGGAGAAACACTCTGTGGCAAGACTAGTTGGTGCGCCTCCGGGTTACGTTGGTTATGAAGAGGGAGGTTATCTAACAGAAGCGGTTCGCCGTAAACCTTATTCTGTCATCCTATTAGATGAAGTAGAGAAGGCACATCCAGATGTGTTCAATATTCTGCTGCAAGTATTGGATGATGGTCGACTAACTGATGGTCAGGGCAGAACGGTTGATTTCCGTAATACTGTAGTGATCATGACATCGAACTTAGGTTCAGCTCGCATCCAAGAGAACTTTGCTACTCTGGATTACCAAGGTATTAAGAATGAAGTGATGGATGTGGTCAGTAAACACTTCCGCCCAGAGTTTTTAAACCGTGTTGATGAAAGCGTGGTCTTCCATCCTCTTGGTCAAGAGCACATTAAGTCGATTGCTTCTATTCAGCTAGATCGTCTAGCGAAACGCCTGGAAGAAAAAGGTTATCAATTAGAGGTATCCGAGAAAGCCCTCGATTTGATTGCTCAAGTTGGTTTCGATCCTGTCTATGGTGCGCGACCTTTAAAACGTGCAATTCAACAGAATGTTGAGAACCCATTAGCGAAATCAATCTTGGCTGGCCAAATCTTGCCAGACAAGAAAGTACAGTTGATTGTGACCAATGACCAAATCATTGCTCACCAGTAATTGCATCAATGCACTGAAAAGTGAGATCAAGTTCAAGTTTTAGGGGGCGTTAGCCCTCTTTTTAATGCACTTTTATTGGGTTTTGATTGTTTTCTATACGAACAAACCAAAAAGATAAGTTTTTTTGAAAAATAGGCTTGTGTTCCTAAACGAACTCCCTATAATGCGCCTCCGTTGTCACGGGAAAGCAAAGAAAGCGAAGTCGAGATAACAAGGTCAGTGAGTTCGAAAGTAACTCACAGAGAAATAACTTAAAAAAGTGTTTGACACGATAAGTTATCTCGCTAAAATGGCCGTCCACTTTGAAGAGAACTTCAGAGTATGCTCTTTAAAAATAAGAACCTATCAATCTGTGTG